>JAYTRW010000539.1:0-1005 GCA_043745985.1 Methylotenera sp. | reverse complement strand
GTTTCGTAATATTTTTTAATCGATACTCCATCACGCTCAATATCTCATTTTATTAAAGATATTAATTTCTCAAGGAGAGAATTAAATGACCAAGAAAATCGCAGGTTTAACACTAGCACTGCTAGCAAGCGTATTTACAGCAAATGCCAACGCTGGCTGTGCAGACATTTCATACACCACCTTACAACAAGCAGCTAATTTCGCACGTGCATTAGGCAATACTGGAGGCCTAAGCTTAAACATGTGGGCTACGTTTGTAGATGAAACGGGTAAAGTTTGCGCTGTAGTTAACACAGGTGTTAAAGGTGAACTAGCAGGCAATTCACAGTGGTTAGGTAGCCGTGTCATTTCTGCTCAAAAAGCGAACACAGGTAATGCATTCAGCTTAAATGGCCTTGCCATTTCTAGCGGCGCTTTATATGCCGCAGTACAGCCAGGCGGTAGTTTATATGGCTTACAAGAAAGCAACCCTGTAGATGCAGCAGCTGCCTATAAAGGTTCGCCAGAAAATTTTGGTAAAGCGAATGATCCATTAGTTGGTACTCGCGTAGGTGGTGTTAACGTGTTCGGTGGCGGTCTTCCACTTTATAGAAATGGTGTGAAAGTTGGTGGTATCGGTGTGTCTGGCGACACCTCATGTACAGATCATGCATTTGTATGGAAAATGCGTCAAATTTTAGCTATGGAGCCTGCACCATCAGTGACGCAAGTTGAGAAGTTAAAATTAACAGGTACTTTTGCCGCACTTGGTGACCATCCAACTTGTATTGGTGGGGCCATTGGCGACCAATCAGGCTTCGTTGCTTCAGCGCCTTAATTAAGATGTAAACCAATAAAACTCCCAGCCTTATGGGGGTTTATTGGTAAAAAACAATAATAAAACAATCAAGTATAATAAATATTAGCTTGATGTTAAAAAGGCTTTCTTATGCGAAATAATCGCCAAGGGTTTCACGTTAACAAAGGCTTCACGCTGCTTGAGCTTTTAGTCGTCATGGTGATTAT
>JAYTRW010000538.1:0-1000 GCA_043745985.1 Methylotenera sp. | reverse complement strand
TATTTGTTACTCACAGTCAGTTTGTTGTAAAACCAGACTGGACGAATCCCCGCCTCTGACAATCTAACGATTATTCGCTAACAAACTGAAACCGCCGAGGTCACATATCGATCGATGACAATTTCTATGATTTCAACAAAGCTAAGCGAAAGCTATCCTCCGAGATTTTGACGTTTGTGGGAGGCTTGCCTCCAGGTAAAGACTACTGGGTGAGAATTTACGGAAAGCGTGATGTGACAGATAGTGGTTGCTGTCCCTAACGAACTGAACTTATGAAGCTATTCAAGCAGATTTTGGCTTTTTTCTTTATTCCTTATCCTCTTGCAATTCTCGTTGCGTTTGTCGTTGCTAGTTTTATGAATTCAGTTTTTGAAGGAACGCTGTCAGAATGGCCTGGCTCTAGTTTCGGAGAAGAAGCCACGCCCGGCTATTTGATTTGTATTTCAATTATTTGTATTGTTCAGTTTTTACTTGGTGCGGTGCCTCTGTATTTTCTCAAAATGTTCAGAAGGGGCTTTGTAAGTTATATGGTTTGTGGACTGCTCGTTGCTTCAATAACCGCTGGAACAATGGTTAGAAGACAATGCAGCAAAGAGTTTGTAATTTTTGCTTTTATTTTATTTTTTCTAATTATCTTAGGGTATGTCTTCGCGTATTCCTTATTAAGGAATAGTAATTCAAGATCCCAGACAAAGTGAACTGTACGCGCCAACCAATGGCATTGGCCATGCCAACCCATTTGAACTGAACCGTTGCGATGGGGTCAGTCCTCGCGGATTAACATCAAGCAATGTTAGATCCCATCCGGGCAACGGGTCCAACTCCCTCCCGGTCTCCGGGGTGAAGTCCATGCGCCGACCCCTGAATCCCCCCCGTTCCGAAGGTTCCGGCAGGGCAACAATATGACAGAGGTATGGAACCCTGTCGCCTAACAAATATTTCTCTAGCCATCAATCCGGTTTGATTTACCCTCAAGTTGAATCCTCATCAGCTTCGATTT
>JAYTRW010000537.1:0-1010 GCA_043745985.1 Methylotenera sp. | reverse complement strand
ATTTTGTGATTACGTAGGTACTGCTCAAAAATACGTGCTTGGTGATTGCCGCGGTAAAGAATGGCGTAATCTAAAAATTTGGTACGGTTTTCAAATTTGTGTGCTTGCAGCTTCATAATTACGGACTCGGCTTCTGCCTCTTCGCTCATGGCGGCAGATACCTGTATTAAATCACCCGTACCTAAATCGCTCCAAAGTTTCTTTTCAAAAAGCTTTGGGTTGTTTGCAATCACCGCATTGGCGCCCCGTAGAATGCGTATGGTTGAGCGGTAGTTTTGTTCTAGCTTGATGACTTTTAGCTTGCTAAAGTCTTTTGTGAGTTGGCGTAAGTTTTCTACGTCCGCTCCACGCCAGCCATAAATAGCTTGGTCATCATCGCCCACAGCCGTAAATTGCCCACGTACGCCTGTGAGCATTTTTACCAGTTTGTATTGGCAAGCGTTGGTATCTTGGTATTCATCAATCAATAAATATTGCAGTTTGCGTTGCCATTTATTCAGTGCAGTTTCATGTTCGTCAAATAACTCAACTGGAAGTTTAATTAAATCATCAAAATCAACCGCTTGATAAGCTTTTAATGTTTGTTGATATAGCTGGTAAACCTTGGCTGCGGCGTGTGTAAGTTCCTCTTCGGCAGTCGCTTTAGCTTGGTCTGGATTAACAAAACCATTTTTCCAGTGTGAAATTTGCGATTGTGTTTTGCGTAATAATTGCTTATCCGTGGTGGCTAAAATATCCGCAAGAATTTTAAAACTATCTGATGAATCCAATATGGAAAACTGTGGTTTATAGCCAAGTAGCGAAGCTTCAGCGCGCAGCATTTGCAAACCAAGCGAGTGAAACGTTGCAATCGTTAAGCCTTTGATGTTTTTCCCTACCATGAGTTTACCTACACGCTCCTGCATCTCACGCGCAGCTTTGTTGGTAAAGGTGATGGCGGCGATTTCTTTAGGTGAATAGCCTGCTTCATCAATCAAATAACTGATTTTTTGCGTAATCACACGCGTTTT
>JAYTRW010000536.1:0-1002 GCA_043745985.1 Methylotenera sp. | reverse complement strand
CTTGTAAGCTTAGCTGAGTTGCAAAAGCAAGCTGAAGCGCAAGGCGATCCGCGTGATTTTGTGGGCAGCATCTTTAAGAAAGTTAGCGCTAACAAACCTGCAGTGATTGCAGAAATTAAAAAGGCTAGCCCATCAAAAGGTATTATTCGTGAAGATTTTAACCCTGCCGAAATCGCCAAGAGCTATGAAAAAGGCGGCGCAGCGTGTTTGTCAGTGCTCACTGATATTGAGTATTTTCAAGGCAGCGCAGAATATCTAAAACAAGCGCGTAAAGCTTGTAAGCTGCCAGTGTTGCGTAAAGATTTTATGATAGATCCATACCAAGTGTTTGAAGCACGTGCGATGGGCGCAGATTGTATTTTGTTGATTGTAGCGGCGCTGGAAGTTAAACAAATGCGCGCTTTAGAACAACTCGCCCATGATTTAGGCATGGCAGTGTTGGTAGAGGTGCACGATGCAGACGAGCTTGAGCTTGCCATGCAGTTAGACACGCCTTTAATCGGTATCAATAATCGTAATCTGCGCACTTTCGATGTAACACTACAAACGACTTTAGACTTATTAAAGGTGTTGCCAGAAGACCGCTTTGTGGTTACTGAATCAGGCATTTTCACACCAGAAGATGTAAAGTTAATGCGTGATAGCGATGTGCATGCATTCTTGGTGGGCGAAGCCTTTATGCGCCAACCAGATCCGGGTGCTGAGCTAGCTAGGGTATTTGGATAATTATAAGATATTCCTTCCCCATTTAAGCGGGAAGGCTAGGATGGGGGTAGAACATTATAAGTTTCACCGATTTTACCCCCACCCTCCCCCTTAAAATGGGGAGGGAGTATAAAGTTATATAACTGAGGTAATCCAAATGAGCTATCCCTACTCTCGCCCACGCCGTATGCGCAAAGATGATTTTTCACGCCGTTTGATGCGCGAAAATGTGCTAACAGCGAATGACTTAATCTACCCAGTATTTGTGTTAGATGGCGAGAATCGTACTGAAGAAGT
>JAYTRW010000535.1:0-1005 GCA_043745985.1 Methylotenera sp. | reverse complement strand
AGTATTAATGGCTATTTCAACCGCTATGCCTAGCTTATCAGCATATGCGGAGACCAATGTCATGGGCGAAGAAATCATTATTTATTCTGATGACGGCTACAAGCCTGCACCCAGAGACCTCGGTCCAGTTGATAAAACTACTAGCGAGAAATCGGCAAGTGACAAAGCTATTACTAAAAAATCGGGCGGAAATCGTTTAGGCGATTCACTCGACACCGAACTTCACGCCCGTGATACTGATGTGCAAGAACCTATAGCGGTTAATAATGATGACCTATGGCAACGCATACGAAATGGCTATGCAATACCAGACAATACTTCAAGCTTAGTTACGAGGCATGAGGAATGGTATAGCACCCGCCCCGACTATATAAAACGCATGGTTGAACGTAGTCAAAAGTACTTATTCCATATTGTTGAAGAAATCGAAAAACGTGGCATGCCAACTGAAATTGCCTTATTGCCAATGATAGAAAGCGCCTATAACCCGCAAGCCAACTCGACAAGCAGCGCTTCTGGCATTTGGCAATTTGTACCGGCCACAGGCAAACACTTTGGGCTTAAACAAAATTGGTGGGTAGACAATAGACGCAACGTGACATTTGCTACGGATGCTGCGCTGACTTACTTGCAAAAGTTATATAACATGTTTGGCGCATGGGATTTAGCGCTAGCCGCGTACAATGCAGGCGAAGGCACGGTTGGAAGAGCCATAGAGCGTAACCGCAAGTTAGGTTTGCCCACAGACTACGAAAGCTTAGACTTACCTGCAGAAACAAAGAATTATGTTCCTAAGCTGCAAGCGATTAAGAATTTAATGACCAACCCTGAGAATTACGGACTTAAAATTCAAACCATTGCTAACACACCATACTTTGCTAAAGTCTCGGCACCAGCGCAGATTGATGCGCATTTGGCAGCAAAGCTTGCCGAAATTAGTGATGATGAATTTTTAGCACTTAACCCAAGTAATAAGCGACCAGTTATCACAAGTAATGGTGAAAA
>JAYTRW010000534.1:0-1005 GCA_043745985.1 Methylotenera sp. | reverse complement strand
TGTGGTTGACACGATATTACCTTGACTCCGATGGAGTCCTAAGGTAGAGTCAGTGAGTTGCTACAGACAGCAACTCACCGACTCAGCAGCTACGCACTGAGTGTGAACGTAAGCTACTATATCTCTTATTGAATAAGATTGTGTTTAGTTACAGCAAACAACGCAGTGAAGACTATCACGCAACGGTTTATAACATGTGCATCGTTGCAGTTGTTGGTTGGTGTGAATTGGCGATACATATTTGGAAACCAGAAATGGAATTCAAATGATCAACGGATACATAATAGAAAACATGCGTACGTTCGCATAGGAGGAAGCGACTTTGTACGTACGAGTATGTACGTACGTTCAACCGTACAACTAACTATTGTTTGGTAACTGTGCTAAGCTATTGAATTATAACTAACTAAATGAACTGAAACTATAATATACATTGAGACCTTATCTCTCAATGACACTCCCCGTAGTGAAGTGCATTATAATTAATATGTGCTCACGCATCGTACTAATGGCTGGACTAATTGCAGCTTAACTTCAATAATTACTACACTCTATCCAATAATATAATACAATTTTAATAAATAAGGTTAGCTACATCTTACTATTATATTTTGATATTATTTTATGATTGAGGATGTAATAATTCATTTAAAGATTAGTTCTTAATGATTTATCGATTAAATTATGAGTAAGATAATCGAATATTTGCTTGGTAACACGTTTAGTACCAATATCGGAATTATTCTCTTTGGAATCTACCTTTTTAACTATGCAGGTTCCATCTGCAACTTTTTCTTTAAACCAAAACTCTGCCAGATCAAGATGGCGAAGGTTTCTTGTTAATTGCTTGGTCTCTGATGCAAAGACACAAGCTTGGTTATCCTCTTCAATTACTGTCGGATCCTGGATCCAGCCGATTGTGTTTAGGATTCCACGATTTGAGATAACTTCTGATCTCAGCGTGTGGTTGACCGCTTTAATTTCCGACTCTGCTGTGGATGTGGA
>JAYTRW010000533.1:0-1009 GCA_043745985.1 Methylotenera sp. | reverse complement strand
GTGCGTCTACTCAATAACTGTTAGGCATCCGATGAGCAATCGCCCAAAACCATCTGGTGTTGAAAAAATTTTAGGACATATAGCTACTGAAGCTTCTTTAACCATTGTTGCTGCCATTGTAGGTGGTCCACTAGCTCCATTGCTACCCGTACTCACAAAATCACTCGCCGCTTCTAGGCAGCAAGATAGAGTAGAAAAAGTCGCTACTGGAGATTCAAAAGACACTTGAGTCTCATGAAGCACATCTTCATGAGTTAACTGATGAGCAGTACAAACTAATCAACGAAACTGTACTTGCAACGTTACAGACTACCCAAAAAGAAAAATTAAAATATCTTCAGCTGGTTGTAGCTAACACACTTAATTTTCGTGATTTAAGTGGCCAAGAAGCAATTGTTTTATCAAGAGTGGTGCGCGACATTTCGGCGGAAGAAATAGCTTTCTTGGTCGAGGCTTTCGAATATGAAGGCGTCCTATTACATGAAGGTATAGATCAGTCGGAGGTTCTTGGTAACGTATTTCGAATTGCCCCAAGGTCCAAAGCCGCTTTGAATGTCACGGGCCTTCAATCTCTAGGGGTGCTAGGCCCACCAGAAACAGGTTGGGATGGAGGAACTATGCGTTTTACTTCTATCGCTGCCAAAGTAATTGCCTTGATAGCCAAGTAGGGTAGGCAACTCGTTGCCCACGCGTTTCACCTTTCTTCATTACCTCAACCGAGTGAGCAGAAATCCGTCTACAACACTACCAACCACTGTCATTCTGAGTGAAGCGAAGAATCTAGGTTTTAAGGGGCTTTCAAAAGACTGGATGCTTCGTTTCACTCAGCATGACGGACAAGCTAATGAACATGCTTCTGGCATTATTTTTAGTTATGTTGGCAACTTGTTTACCCACATATACCCATAATAAGAGTCTACAACTCCACCAACTTACCAATACTTAAAAACAAAACCGCCTTTTTAATCACAAAACCTTCACTGCTAAACAAACCCGCATAACGCTCCAA
>JAYTRW010000532.1:0-8007 GCA_043745985.1 Methylotenera sp. | reverse complement strand
GAATGGGAACTGTTTGTTTATCTCCATGAACCTTTAAGGAGAGTTGTGGATGTTTAACTTCCCAATCTTCCTTACAAACAAACATCCCATCCCAACGTTTACGCATGGTAGAGGCTTTAAACTTTCTACCACAAGAGTCGCAGACCGCATTATAGTCTCCGAGTTTAAGCCAGTTTTGCATAATTCCTTAAAGCATAATAGATAGTTTACCAGACAAAGGTTTAATCAATTGGCCAGTTGTTATTTCTAAAGTTATGTTACCAATAAATGTTCCAGTGAAGTCATTACCATTAGGTCCATAAACAATACCATATTTCACATTAGCTGGTAAGGGATAGACAGCACCACCACCCGTACTAGAGAACGTCAAGGTTCCTGCTACAACACCCATTTGCTTTCCAACTAATGAGAGAGTATTGGTATAAGTTAAGATACCTTGTGATGCAGAACTTGTTTGTCCTATTAGTGGTAAACCAATAGCAAAAGGAATACTACCTTGGCTAGTAGTTAAAGTTTGACCAGGTGTGGATAATGAAACATTATAATTTAATACACCAGTGTTACTATTAGAAAGTAAACTAGCCAAACCAGTATTTGTACTATAAGTAACAGAACCTATTCCAGCATTTAATTGTAATCCAGTTAAAGCTAAACTATTGTTATAGGTTAATATACCTTGAGAACTGGTTAATAGTTGACTACCAAGTGTTACATTGACATTAGCACCAGTACCAGAATAAGTAATTACACCTTGATTAATGGAACTAAGTTGTCCAACTAAAGCTAAAGAAGTATTGTAAGATATAGAACCAAAGGAACTAACAATTTGTTGACTAGCAAGACCTATTACTGAAGAATAGTTAAGTGTACCTTGTGAACCAGTTAACAATTGACTAGTCTGTGCTAAGGTTATACCAGAAACAATAGTTCCGGTAGAACTTCTCATCAATTGACTAGTTGGAGTTAGAACTAAATTCGAAACCACAATTCCTGTAGAACTATTTATAATAGAACTAGTGATAGGTAAAGTAGTTGTGTATGATATAGTTCCGTTAGAACTATTTAGTATCTGACTAGACTGAGTTAAAGTTGTACCAGGAGTTATAGTTCCGTTAGAACTATTTAATATTTGACTTGTGAGAGTTACAAAAACGCCAGCCGTTGGGGCTAATAGCACACCAACTGCTACATTACCACCAATTGGCCATCCATTGGAACTACTAAGTACAGCAGCTGCAATAGCAATCACAATACTGGTATTCGTCAGGTATGAGCCAGTGGCGCGCGTGTAGGCGGTTGTGGTTCCTGCGGACAACCCCGCAACGTAGTCTATGGCGACGCCTGTGTTAGGACTTGCCGTAGACGTTAGACTTGTCGCTGACGGAGAACCCGTCGCTGCGCCCGGAATTGTGGTGTTTTGCTGGGATGAGCAAAGTAGCAGTAAATCTCCACTGTTTGCTACCACCGTTGGCATGGTGGTTGTGGTACTCCCTGCGGACCCTGATGCATAGGCCGAATTTGTTATTGGGGAGCTGGTGTTGACCCCGGTGAACGCCGCTATTGTTCCGGTATTGCCCGCATTTTGAGCAAATGCAAAACTTGCAACGCTTCCTGGCGCCCAGTACGCCGCCTCAAGCCATACAGATGGAGTGGGAGATTGAATAGCTGTCCACCCTGAGGGGACAGTTACGGCGGTAGTGCTCTCCAGCGTGAAGACAACGACTAGGACATCAGAGGATTGCGTGCCAGCGGGTGCCGCCAACCCCGTCAGAGTCGTAAAGTTTGTGCTACTACGTAATGCTACCGCCATACCAATATCCCTTCTTCATTGTTTAATTTGGTATGTAGTTATACTGGATATTAGTAATGGTAAAAGATGGAGAAGTACCACCAATAGTCCAAACAGTACGCCAAGTACGAGGAAGCGGTTGACCACAAGAAGCAGTACCACTAATGCTAGTTGTAGTTCCTGCTACAGTGGGTGTTCCTGGATATACAGTAATACCCCATACACCAGTAGCTACTAAAGATGCTGTAGTAGCTCCAGATATATCATACCATGTAGTACCACCATCAGCAGAACCTTGTAGTTTAAGAACACAAGTGGGAGTTGTACCAGTTACAGCACCCATATTCAATACAACAGAAACACCATTGTTGCCCACGTTGGTAATAGTCGCTCCATTACCTGTAGCCACTTTAGCACCAGTATCACCAGTAGTATTATTGGTACTCATACCACGTTGTAAATCCCACGTAGTACCATTGTATAAAGCAGATAAGGAAGCTACTCGACCTAGTGTAGGATTAACTAGAGCATCTGCCAAGGTAGCAGAAGCTGTAACTAAAGCACCACCAGGTCGTGGATCAACTGTTAAAGCTGGATCAGTAAATGCTGCTGCTGTACTTGCAGCTTTAATAGCTGGAGATGTAGTACCATCAGACAGTTGAGTAAACCAACGAGTAGCCGCAGTACCCACAACTTGAGTTGCTGATGTTTGTAGCAATGACGTTGTTGGTTGTACAATTGTATTTGCTTGCAAACCAGCTGAGTATACAGGCATAGACTGTACTGCAAAAGTTGTAGTACCAGCTGTAGTAGCTGTAGTCAACTTAAGTTGCAAGAAACGTCCATACACTGGAGAAGTCCAAAGACCAGCAGCTGTAATAGTGGTAGCAGAAACTGCTGCTGGAGTTAGGATAGGTTCAGCAAGATAGGTTACACCATCATTAGACCATTGTGGTGTAACTACACCCGTAGTACCCATTGCAGTACATTGAATAGATATACCAGCAGAATTGATACAATCTATTGTCAGCAAAATAGTATTAATTGTAATGACACCAGCTACATTGTAAGTACTGAAAATCATTGGCAAAGATACAGGAGAATTACCAAAGTTATCCACAGCAGGAAGAGTTCCATAAGCTGTGTTTAGATTTAATGTAGTTGTAGTAGATGCACCAGTATTTTTAAATACTACTTGAGCATAATTACCATTAGCTGTAAAGTTTTCAGAGAATGAAACACCTGCTAGAATGTTATAAACATAACTATTGGTTTTAAATGTACCACCAGAATCAATGAACTGGTTAATAGTTAATGTACCTGGTTGATCTACAGTTAGTAGAATAGAAATACATTGTTGACTAGATGTGTTCTCAATCGTACCAATAAAGGTAGCAGCAGCAGCAAGTTGAGTGGTTGATGTATTCTGTCCAGATGCTGAAAAGAAAAAGTTAGTGGCAGCTGGTTGAAACGGAATAGGTTGGAGTAGTGTAGCACGTTGACCTGAGCCTTGTGCTCCCCAACCCAATTTAGTTAGAGGCCAATTGGCTGCTCCTTCGGTATCCGCTTCAAAGGTAGCTCCACCAGAACCTGAGTTAGTTACAAAGGCAGTCATATATTACAGAATACGAACCAAAGCCGTACCAGCAGCATTGATAGGCATAGACAAAGTAATATTACCGGCAGTTACAGTTTGACTACCAAAGTTCCAGATACCAACAGGATTGAACGGAGTGATAGCATCATAAATCATAACTGAGTCAAATGCAGCAATAGTTACAGTGGTCCAAGCAATAGAGGCACTAGGAGTCCAATAATAGGTATCACCAGTCACAGTGGAGTTAGCACCAGTAACAGCTACACCATTAGTTACGGCAACACCAGCAGCTGTATAACCAGTACCAGTGACTTCGCCAGTAGTAGTATAAGCAGCAGTAGTAGCATTAACAGTTGCTGTAGCAAAGTACAGAGCAGCTTTAAAAGATTTACTGGTTAGGTTAAAACCAGTGGTAAGAATTTGATTACGAAAAGTATTTGTGATACAAGTAGTATTAGCCATTTAGTTGTCCTTGCTCCCCAAACACAGGGAGTCCTTGTTTAATCATAACATGAATGGAGCGTTTAACCACTTCATCCTCTTGTTTGTATGTTTCAATAAAGCGAACTTGGTCCGCAGTTTCTTGCCATTCAGTGGAATACTGAAGACCTTCGATGGGGATATTTCCCTTGGTAGTCCAAATTAGAGGAGTCATATTATGAATAAGAAAGGGACGCACGAGAGTCCCAAATGTTAATAGAAAGATCGTTACCGTTAGCCCATAAGATGGTAACAGCCCCACCAGAAGTATTTAAGGATTTAATAGCCCAAACAGAATTAGAAGATAGGCTATTCATCGGAGCTACCCCAATGTACATTACTGTTACTTGGTCATCTATCCGCTGAGCTAGATTCTGACCCAAATGGGCAGGTAGATGGGTATAGGACATTAGCTACCCATTACTTGGCGTAGTTTATCCAAACGAGAGTCTACATCAGCTTGTTTAGAACGAAGTTCAATTTGATCTTTTTCTAGTTGTGCTTTAGCAGCATCAATGGCATCTTGTGTGACCTTATGATCAGCAGCTTTCTGTGCCCACGATGCTTTAGAAGAAGCGAGGGCTTGGATAGCTTGTTCAGCAGCACGTTCACGTACTTCAAGAGCAGACAATTCCTTATCATAGAAACGTTTAGCAGAAGATAGAGCAGTTTCTGCATCTACTTTAGCTTGGGTAAGAACATTAGCAGAATCTTTAAGATGCTGATCAGCTTGTTCTTGAGTAATAGCTACATCCACACGAGCATGCACTTGAATAAGAGCATCTTGAATTTGAGTATGGCGCTGTGTCAAATCATTAATCTGAGCAGCAAATTTATCTGGGTTTTGCAGAAGGTCCAGAACCTTCAAGAAGTCATCAAATTGCATTACCGCAGTCCTTGGATAATAGTGAAGGATACAACAGGAGCTACACCAGCAGTGACATTAAGTCGAACAGCTCGTACGGGTTGATTAATTACAGTATCCTTGGTAGTAGTTGCAGCAGAGATAACAGAGTTGATCCATACCAACGGAGTAACCGTGGGATCAAAAATATTATCATAAGTATATTCCAAGTTATATGTAGCAGTACCTGAAACAACAATACAGCCTACGGCCACATTGAAAGGTGCTTGCATAATATCTAGTGGAATCCAATTAGAGGCTGCTACCCCAGTTACTGTGATCTTTTTTGGTTGCATGTGTTTCTTTCAGAAAAAAAGGGGAACTCTCATTGAAAGCTCCCCTCTTAGGAACGTCTTAGCGGACGTATTCAATCAACAGATAAACTTCACCAGAAGTGGGGTTACCTGTAGTAGCAGTACCACTGATCCAGATTTGTTGATCCAAACCATACGGAATGTTGTAACTCTGGACAATACCAGTTACCGGAGTAACAAGAGAGTATGCACCAGCTGTACCAAAAGTATTGATTGCAGAAGCAATTTGCGTACCAGCAGACACAGTACCAATATTAATAGTAGCAGCAGTAATACCACCACCAGCCAGCTGAATGTTGGTCCAAAGACTAATACGGACAATAGAAGCATCAGCAGGAAGAACTGCAACCTTAGTGTTAACAGCAGAAGTACCGAAGTTAGCAGAAGAAAGCTTCATAGCTTTCATTACCACATCTTTAATATTACTAGTAGCTGTGGGGCCTTGGGGACCACCACCGGTTGCAGGATCGCTAACGGCAACTTGACCGGGCGTAAAAATGAAAGCCATAATATTCCTTTATATAAAGAGTAGCCCCGAAGGGCTACAATTATGGTTTAAGCGCCAGCAGAGCCATACAGAGCACGAGGATCAGTCCAACCGAACGAGTAACGGGCTGTAGCCTTATACTTAGCATTCTCGGTATCCCAATCATTATCCATGTCGAAAGCATCACCACGACGTTCCATGTACTTCAGACCATTCTGCACGTTAGTGCCAATGAACCAAGCATCATTATCAGTCAAGAAGTGATTGGTAATAACAGTGGGAATAGAACCAAGAGTCTTGATTGCATTCAGATCGTTATTATCAGTACCAACACGGCCTTCTGTACCCAGGATACGCTTTGCTTCAAAGATCAGTTGACGAGGGATGATCAGTTTCTCAGGACGCACAGCAATCAACAGACCAGCATCATTAGTGAAACCAGCAATATCAATACAAGCTTGTTCAAGAGCAGCTTCAGACAAGTCACATGCTGTAGCAATCTGATTAGACCAAGTACCACCCTTGATATTGGGGTGAGCAGCATTAATCAGAGAGACACCATCACCACCAATAAACGAAGCATTGAAAGCACGGTTATAGACGTTAGCACCCAAGACTTCCTTAGTCTGACGCATGGAGAATGCAAGACCTTCGGCCTTACGTTTACCAATTACATCATACTGATCATCTTCCATGATTTCACGGGTGATGATAAAGCCAAGAGCATATACTGCGTGTTGGTAGCGAGTGATGAAGCCTTGACGTTCCGAATCATAAGAGATTGGTGAGCCTTCAGACTTTTGCACTGCAAGACCAAACGAAGAGATGCCAACATCTTCTTCAAATGCCTTAGTAGAGGTTTGTTTTGTGAAGAGTTTAATATACTCTTCAGGGTATTGCTCATAGGCTCGGCCATACCAAGCGTTTACACCGGGCCAGAGGGCCTTGGCAAATGAGCCACTATTCATTACGGACATTTATGTCTCCTTTAAAAATTAAACACCAGCAGCGCCAGTACCAGTAGACATCGACGTAGCATTAAGCTTAACGTAATAACTAAAGTACACATCGCCAGGAATGTTATCAGGACGGTTGGGGAAGCCAACAATCTTCAAAGGAAGAGTAGCAGTCGTAGCCAAACCAGCAGAGTCAATCTGCATACCGGAAGCACCGGAAGCAGTATTACCAGCAGTCACAATAAACTGACCATTCTGACCAACGTTAGTTGTAATGGCAGCAGCAGTTTGAGATGTACCAGCAAATTGAACTTCATAAATCAGGTGGGGATCTTCAGCAACCAGGACATAACGGTCCGTAGAAGCACGACGATACACCGGAGTATTAAGGTCATTGACAGGAGGAGTATTGACGGTATCGCCAACACCAGTAAACAAGATACCCACAACAATACCAATTGGAATATCAGTAGCAGCGGAAACACGAGTAACAGTAGCAACACCAGAGGCAGCACGAGCATCACCTAGGAGTTTAACTGCATCACCCACCATCACGACAGAAGCGTCGGCAGCAGGAAGGAAATACACACCGGCTTGACCGTTATACGGTGCTCCGGTGATTGTTTTAACGGGACGAAAGCCGTTAATACGGGAAACACTTGACATTAGTAATTCTCCAAATAGTCAAATTTGTACAATCCTAATGGCAACAGAAAGGTTAGTCTCGGGAAATCCGAAGTTCACCATAAGTACCATCAAGAGCTTTTTCTTTGATGGAGGCTTCTTGCTTGTTTACAAACCCTTGTTTTGCAGCTTGATCTTCTTCGTAAAGTTCACGCGGAATTCGCATGAGGTGACCTTTAACGCCTTGACCAACGGAAAACAATTGTTTGGAACCAATAGATGTATCTTGCGACACACGCTTGTCACCCACATCGTGAGTTGCCTTGTCTACGAGTTCATACCCGCCTTCAAGGAACTGCGCGACACGATCATCTACATCGTTCACGACTCGGTACACATAGGCAGGGTCTTTTCCCTTTACCGTGAGTTTGTGACGCTGGCTTACAGGCACTCGCGTCGTACGGCTCGCTGGAGCCTTAGAAATTGCTTCTTTTAGGGTCATGTTAACCTCGAACTTTCTTGATCTGCTCAATATATTCTTTTTCTGTCATGGTATTTGTTCGTATCAGTTTATTCATAACTGTACGTTCATCATCTGACAGAACAAATTTAGCCGTGGATGAAATACCACGACCTGAACCACCTTCTACTGCTCCCGGTTTATCCTGATTGGGATTACGGAATTTATTAGGGAATTCTTTACGTACTTCATTAGCTACCTTTTTAAGGACTTCTGAAGGGCTATTCCCTGCTCTAGCTAACTCTTGTCCCAATGCATCGGCAAATGCTTTCATGGGAGTAGAGGATTTATACCAGTTATTCTGTTCAGTCCATGCCACGAACTCTGGATGTTCTG
>JAYTRW010000531.1:0-2544 GCA_043745985.1 Methylotenera sp. | reverse complement strand
CGAGACGTCACTCAGCATTGGCGGCCATTCAGGCGGAAGATAAGCGCAAAAAAGCAGAAATGGTGCAACGTCGCATAGATGAAGAAGCGAGAAAGCTGGTCGAAGCCGAAGCGGCTAAAGTAAAAGCTGCAAAACTATCTGAAGGTACATTGCATAAGCCTGTTGCTAAAGAAGGTGCGGCTAAGCCAGCTGCAGCAACGAAAGAAGCGAAAAAAGCCAAGGGCAATAACAAAGAATGGACAGACGCTGAGAATAAAAAGCGCGGTCTAAAAACACGTGGTGATACTACGGCGGGTAAACCAGGCTGGCGTGCGCCTAAAGGCAAAAATAGACATCTAGATGATGATGCGCAACATGGTTTTACAGCACCAACTGAAGCAATTATTTATGAGGTGCTAGTGCCAGAAACCATTACGGTCGCTGAATTGGCGCACAAAATGGCGGTTAAATCAGGCGAAGTGATTAAAACGCTGATGGGCATGGGCATGATGGTGACCATTAACCAAGTGCTAGACCAAGAAACGGCCATTATTATTGTAGAAGAAATGGGGCATAAAGCTGCTGCTGCAGCGCCAAATGATCCAGACACTTTTGTTGAAGAGGCAGAACATGCCGCAGCAGTTATGGAAACTCGCCCACCAGTAGTGACTGTGATGGGTCACGTTGACCATGGTAAAACTTCGTTACTCGATTATATTCGTCGTAGCCGCGTGGCTTCTGGCGAGGCTGGTGGTATTACGCAACATATTGGCGCTTACCACGTAGAAACACCACGCGGTATGGTGACTTTCCTCGATACGCCGGGCCATGAAGCGTTTACGGCCATGCGTGCCCGCGGTGCAAAAGCAACAGACGTGGTGATTTTAGTTGTTTCTGCGGATGATGGCGTGATGCCACAAACCATTGAGGCGATTCACCATGCTAAAGCAGCAGGTGTGCCATTAGTGGTTGCGATCAACAAAATTGATAAACCTGGTGCAGAGCCAGAGCGCGTAAAAATGGAGTTAGTCGCACAACAGGTAGTGCCGGAAGATTTTGGTGGCGAAGTCATGTTTAGAGAAGTTTCAGCCAAAACTGGTAAAGGTATTGATGAGTTGTTAGAAGCCGTGCTTCTACAAGCTGAGGTTCTAGAGCTACAAGCGCCTAAAAATACACCAGCTAAAGGCCTGGTAATTGAGGGCCGCCTAGATAAAGGCCGCGGTTCAGTTGCGACTATTTTAGTAACCTCTGGTACGCTTAGACGCGGTGATATGGTGTTAGCTGGCACTACGTTTGGTAAAGTACGTGCGATGTTGGATGAGTCAGGTAATGACATTCAAGAAGCAGGCCCATCAATGCCAGTGGAAATTCAAGGTTTGTCAGACGTGCCAAGTGCTGGTGAAGAAATGATTGTGCTTAACGATGAGCGTAAAGCACGTGAAATCGCCAACTTCCGTCAAGGTAAATTCCGTGATGTGAAATTAGCCAAACAACAAGCCGCTAAACTCGAAAATATGTTCGAGCAAATGGGCGATGGCAATATGCAAACGCTGGGCTTGATTATTAAATCTGATGTACAAGGTTCATATGAAGCGTTAGCAACAAGCTTACAAAAACTTTCAACTTCTGAAGTGCGCGTCAATATAATTCACACTGGCGTAGGTGCAATTAGCGAGTCAGATGTTAACTTGGCTGCAGCATCAAAAGCCGTATTAATTGGCTTTAACGTTCGTGCGGATTCAGGTGCACGTAAATTGATAGAAACGCTAGGCATAGATGTACGTTACTACAATATTATCTACGAGGCTGTTGACGAAATTAAAGCCGCTTTAGGCGGTATGTTAGCGCCAGAGCAAAGGGAAAGCATGATTGGTACTGTGGAGATTCGTGAAGTATTCCGTATCTCTAAAGTTGGCGCTATTGCTGGTTGTTACGTGCAAGATGGATTGATTAAACGTAGTTCAAGAGTGCGCGTATTACGTAATAACGTGATTATTCATACTGGCGAGTTAGATTCACTCAAACGCTTTAAAGATGATGTTAAAGAAGTTAAAAACAACTTTGAGTGCGGTCTATCATTGAAGAACTTTAATGATATTGAAGTTGGTGATATCTTAGAAGTGTATGAAATCGTTGAAGTGGCTAGAACGCTATAAATGCAAACTTCGTCGCTATGCGTTGTTGCAAAACAAAAAATGTTCGCTTACATACCCAACGTATGCAGTGCTCCATTTTTTGTTTCACTCCTAGCCTAGCTTAAAACTTTGCATTTATAAGGATAAATATGGCAAAAGATTTCTCAAGAAGCCACCGAGTTGCAGAGCAAATGCAGCGTGAACTCGCTGATTTGCTGCAATTTGAAGTAAAAGACCCGCGAGTGAAAATGGTCACTATTACTGCGGTTGAAGTCACTGGTGATATGGCACATGCGAAGATTTTTTACAGTGCGAGTAAAGCTAGTGATAGCTTGCAGCAAGGTCTTGAAAAGTCAGCGGGTTTCTTAAGAACGCAAGTGGCTAAACGCATGTTGCTTCGCACGGTTCCGCAACTACATTTTGTCTATGA
>JAYTRW010000530.1:0-22979 GCA_043745985.1 Methylotenera sp. | reverse complement strand
TTATCGGTGCATTAGCGCCATTATTGCCTGAATTCTTAGGTGGTTCAGCTGACTTAACTGGTTCAAACTTAACTTCAACTGGTAGCTTTGTGCACGTTGATGCGAAAAAACCAGGTAACTACATTTCATACGGCGTACGTGAATTCGGTATGTTCGCCATCATGAACGGTATGGCATTGCATGGTGGGTTGATTCCATTCGGCGGTACATTCCATATGTTCTCTGACTACGCGAAAAGCGCATTGCGTATGGCTGCATTGATGAAACAACGTACTATCGCAGTGTTAACACATGACTCTATCGGTCAAGGTGAAGATGGTCCAACACACCAACCAATCGAAAATACTGCTGGTTTACGTTTGATTCCAAATATGGACGTATGGCGTCCAGGTAACTCAACAGAAACTGCTGTTTCTTGGGTAGCTGCGGTTGAGCGTAAAGATGGTCCTTCAAGCTTGGTATTAAGCCGTCAAAACGTAGCTGGTATGAAACACGATGCTGCACAATTTGCGTTAATGCGTAAAGGTGGTTATGTATTGTCTGATGTTGCAGGCGCTCAAGTGATCATCATCGCTAATGGTTCTGAACTTGAATTAGCGGTTAAAGCGGCGGCTGAGTTGAATGCTGCTGGTACTAAAGTACGCGTAGTTTCAATGCCATCAACTAACGTATTTGACCGTCAAGATAAAGCTTACAAAGACAGCGTATTAACTCCAGGCGTTGTACGCGTGGCGGTTGAGGCTGGTATCACTGATTTCTGGCGTAAATATGTAGGTTTAGAAGGTGCTGTTGTTGGTATCGATACATTCGGTGAATCAGCGCCTGGTGGCGTGTTGTTGAAACACTTCGGTTTCACAGTTGAAAACGTTGTAGCAACTGTTAAATCGGTGCTGTAATTTAAGGTGCTTTAATTTTAAGCGCTGCAGTTTAATTAGCAGCTAAGTTTAATAGGGCATCTCACTTGTGAGGTGCCCTATTTGTTTATGAGATTAGTATTTCTTTACGTCATTTAATCATTTTTTTCGTTTACATGGCGGTTATTGACATCAAAATTTAGGAATTATCATGGCAATTCGCGTAGCAATTAATGGTTTCGGTCGTATCGGTCGCATGGTGTTTCGTGCGGCAATCAAAGATTTCACTGATATTGAAGTGGTCGCAATTAACGATTTATTGGAGCCAGATTATCTAGCTTATATGCTTAAATATGATTCTGTGCATGGTCGATTCAAAGGTGATGTAGCTGTCAGTGGCAATCATTTAGTGGTGAATGGCAAAACGATACGCTTGACTGCTGAGAAAGATCCTGCAAACCTGAAGTGGGACGAAGTTCAGGCTGACATCGTGATTGAATGTACGGGTTTCTTTTTAACGCAAGAAACTTGTCAAAAACATATTGATGCGGGCGCTAAAAAAGTAGTGCAATCTGCACCAGGTAAAGATGACACACCAATGTTTGTCTATGGCGTGAATCATAACGAATATAAAGGTGAGGCCATTGTTTCAGCCGCATCATGCACCACTAACGGCCTAGCGCCAGTCGTTAAAGTGTTAAACGATGCCTTTGGCATTAAACGTGGCTTAATGACGACAATTCATGCGGCGACAGCGACGCAAAAAACAGTAGATGGCCCATCAAATAAAGATTGGCGCGGTGGTCGTGGTATTTTAGAAAACATTATCCCATCAAGCACAGGTGCGGCAAAAGCAGTGGGTAAAGTGATTCCAGCATTGAACAAAAAGCTGACAGGTATGGCTTTCCGTGTGCCAACATCAGATGTTTCTGTCGTTGATTTAACTTGCGAATTGAACAGTGATGCGACTTACGAAGCTATTTGCCAAGCCATGAAAGCGGCTTCTGAGGGTGAGCTAAAAGGCGTACTTGGTTACACTAATGAAAAAGTGGTTTCTACCGATTTCCGTGGTGAAACTTGCCCTTCAGTATTTGATGCAGAAGCTGGCATATTGTTAGATCCAACTTTTGTAAAAATAGTCGCTTGGTATGACAACGAGTATGGTTATACCTGCAACTTGATGCGTTTAGTGCAACATATTGCCAAGTAAAAAAGGTCAGTTAATGTCATAAGAAATAATCTGACCCAGTCTATTTCGATTTGATTCCAAATTTTAAAAGTAAGGAAATAGATGATTACGCTGAAAGATAAAAGCAATAATCGTTGGTTAGGTCAGATTAGCTACGCCCAGTTAAAGTTTTTGAATGATGAGTTAGTTGCAGAACATAAAGATGACCAAGATTATTGGGTAAATCGTGATGCTTTGGAAACGCTTAAAGCGCGTGGTGCGGATTTGGATTTAGCCGCGATTATAGAAAAAGCGATGGGCGATAAAGATGAAGTCGAGTTTTACTGGATAAAGTCATAGAAATAGCAGTAAAAATAGCTTTGTGTTGTTATAGATAGCCGTGTGTAATAGATAGACTTTGGGGAGTTTCAGGGTATGAATGTAATTAAAATGACGGATTTAGATTTGAATGGGAAGCGCGTATTGATACGTGCCGATTTGAATGTACCAGTCGCCGATGGAAAAGTTACCTCTGACGCTCGTATTACGGCATCGATGGCAACGATTGAATATGCGCTTAAAGCTGGTGCAAAGGTGATGGTGACATCGCATTTAGGTCGTCCTGAAGAAGGTGTTTATTCAGAAGAAAATTCATTGAAACCAGTGGTTGATGTGATTTCTGCCAAACTAGGTAAACCTGTACGTTTAGTAAAAGATTGGGTAGATGGTGGTTTTGAAGTCGCTGTTGGTGAATTGGTCGTATTAGAAAACTGCAGATTCAATGAAGGTGAGAAAAAAAGCAACGATGAGTTGTCACAAAAATATGCCAAGCTTTGTGACATATTTGTCATGGATGCATTCGGTACAGCGCATCGTGCAGAAGCGTCAACGCATGGTGTGGCTAAGTTTGCACTAGTCGCCGCCGCAGGTATTTTATTAGTGAATGAGTTAGATGCCTTAACAAAAGCATTACTTAGCCCGGCGCGCCCTATGGTGGCGATTGTTGGTGGCAGCAAAGTTTCCACTAAATTGACCGTGCTTGAAAGTTTGTCAGAAAAAGTCGATCAAATGGTAGTAGGTGGTGGTATCGCCAACACCTTCTTGAAAGCTGCAGGAAGTGAAGTTGGTAAATCACTTTGTGAAGATGATTTAGTCCCAGTCGCTCGCACCTTAATGGACAAAATGAACCAAAGAGGAGCAGCGGTGCCTATCGCTGTAGATGTTGTTTGCGGTAAAAAGTTTGATGCAAATGAGCCTGCAGTCAAGAAAGACGTGGCTGACGTGGCTATCGATGATATGATTTTTGATATTGGCGCGAAATCTGCTAATGAAATAGCAGAGATCATTAAAAATGCAGGGACTGTGGTTTGGAATGGTCCGGTAGGTGTTTTTGAATTTGACCAATTTGGTGAAGGTACAAAAACGATTGCTCATGCCATTGCCAATACTAAAGCCTTTACATTAGCGGGCGGTGGTGACACGATTGCTGCGATACAAAAATATGGCATCGAAGATAAAATCGATTATATTTCCACAGCAGGCGGTGCATTTTTAGAGTTTTTAGAAGGTAAGAAATTGCCAGCCGTTGAGATACTTGAGCAGAGAGCCTCAGCTTAATTTTTCTCTGATTAGTGATACAAAAAATGAGGCGATAAGCCCCATTTTTATTCGAATTTTAAGCTTATACTTATAGTAATAAAGAGTTGAAAAGGCATTACATTGACATTACGTAAAACAAAAATTGTTGCAACACTAGGCCCATCCTCTAATAGTGAGGAAATGCTGGCACGCATGATTATGGCTGGTGTAAACGTAGTGCGGTTAAACTTCTCGCATGGTAGCGCGGAAGAGCATATTAATCGTGCCGAAATGGTACGTGCTATTGCCTTGAAATTGAACCGTCCGATTGGCGTACTGTGTGATTTGCAAGGTCCAAAAATACGTATTGGTAAGTTTGAGTTAGGCAAAATTACTTTAAAAACGGGTGACATTTTTATACTGGATTCTGATTGTCAATTAGGTAATCAAGATCATGTGGGTTTGGATTACAAAACACTGCCGCAAGAAGTTGTAGAAGGCGTTATTCTGCTATTGGATGATGGTCGCATTACCATGCAGGTGGATAGAGTAAAAGGCAATCAGATTCATTGCTTGGTGATGAATGGTGGTGTATTGAGCAACAATAAGGGCATTAATCGCCTCGGCGGTGGTTTGTCAGCTGAAGCGCTCACGGAAAAAGACCGTGAAGATATTCTAACCGCCGTTGCATTAGAAGCTGATTATGTTGCCTTGTCATTTCCTAGAACCGCGTTAGATGTGGAGCTTGCTCGTGCCTTAGTGCAACAAGCTGGCGGTAAAGCTAGCATTGTTGCCAAAATAGAGCGGGCTGAGGCGATTGATAATTTAGAGTCTATTATTGATGCTTCAGATGCAATTATGGTCGCGCGAGGCGATTTAGGTGTGGAAGTCGGTGATGCAGCTATTCCAGGTTTGCAGAAACGTATGATACGTATGGCGCGTGAGCAAAACAAATTAGTGATTACCGCTACGCAAATGATGGAGTCCATGATTGCCAGCCCAATTCCAACGCGAGCTGAAGTATCGGATGTCGCCAATGCCGTATTAGATGGTACTGATGCGATCATGTTGTCGGCTGAAACGGCGGCAGGGCAGTATCCATTAGAAAGCGTGCAGGCAGTGCATCGCGTGGTGATGGAGGCTGAAAAAGAATATTACATCCAACCTCACGTGCGAAGAGTAGAGCAAGTATTCCTTAAAACTGATGAAGCGATAGCCGCTGCCGCAATTTACACAGCGCAGCACTTAAAGGTGAAAGCGATTGCTGCACTTACGCAGTCAGGAAATGCTGCTCAATGGCTATCTCGTGCAGATTCAGAGATGCCGATTTATGCACTTTCACCTGATAAATATGCACGAAGGAAGCTGACCTTGCATCGCGGCGTTTATCCGTTTCCTATCGAACAAGGCACTAAAAATCGAGACGAAATTCTGCGAGAAATGGAGCAAGTCTTGCTACAGCAAAAAGCGGTTGATTTGGGTGATTTAGTTTTACTCACATTTGGCGAACCGATTGGTAGCCCAGGCGGAACAAACACACTCAAAATAGTGAAAATTGGTGAGAATAAACAAGGCCAATAAGTTGCGTTGGTGAGATGAATAGCTTGGTAAATATCAGCCGCCTCAAGCAAAACGAATCGGTTGAATTAATCAATTCATCGCTCAAGTTTATATAGATAAAGTTCATAATAAGACAATTGAATTTTTATCCGCATCACTTAGCTCGATTTTATCAATAAGCCGTATAAATAAACCATATAAACAAATCGATATGAACAAACCTTTATTAGAAACCTCCATCCAAAGTCTTAAGCGTATCCACCAAGGTAAAGTGCGCGATATTTATGATGTTGATGCTAATACCATGTTGTTAGTCAGCACAGACCGACTGTCAGCTTTTGATGTGATATTGCCTACAGGCATTGCCAATAAAGGCGCGATGCTAACGCAGATGGCTAATTTCTGGTTTGAAAAGCTTAAAAATGTTGTGCCAAATCATTTAACTGGAATTGACCCAAAGTCTGTGGTGAGCAGTCCTGCTGAGCAGGCGCAGCTTGGCTCGCGTGCGGTTGTTGTGAAAAAGTTAAAAGCTTTGCCTATCGAAGCGATTGTGCGTGGTTATTTAGTAGGTAGCGGCTGGAAAGAGTACAAGGCCAAAGGTACGGTATGCGGTATTGAATTGCCCGCTGGGCTGCAAGAAGCCTCTCAATTGCCTAAGCCAATTTTCACACCATCCAGCAAAGCGGCGGTGGGCGAGCATGATGAAAACATTAGTTTGCAGCAATGTGCAGATTTGATTGGTCAAGATATGGCTGAGCAAGTCGCGAAAGTTGCCATTGCGCTCTATCAACAAGCAGCGGAGTATGCACTGACTCGCGGCATTATTATTGCCGATACTAAGTTTGAGTTTGGTTTGGATGCCAATGGTGTATTACATGTGATGGATGAAGTGCTCACGCCAGATTCATCACGTTTTTGGCCTGCTGATAGTTATGCTGTTGGTAGTAACCCACCAAGTTACGATAAACAATTTGTGCGTGATTGGCTGGAAAGTACTGGCTGGAATAAAGTTGCACCTGCCCCAGCCTTGCCAGCAGATGTTGCACAAAAAACCAGTGAAAAATACATGGAAGCGTTTGAGCGTTTAACAGGTCATCCACTGGTTGCTGACTGAGTAGTTAAGCAATGAAATATGTTTGAAAAACTAAAGTCGTTAACTAAGCATCTCAAACAGGAGTTTGAGGTTTATCGTTTGGTGCTTAAACACCCTCAAACTCCCTTGCCTGCAAAAATATGTTTATGGCTGGCGATAGGCTATTTACTATTACCTTTTGATTTGATTCCAGACTTTATCCCGGTATTAGGCCAGCTAGATGATGTCATCATCATTCCATTTTTGCTGTACATCGCGCTATTTTTCATTCCCAAAGAAATCATTCAAAGCTGTCGAGAGCAGGTTAAAGTCATAATTTAGTTACAAGCCTTTGATACGATGGCTAATCTGCTTGCTATAATTGCGTATCAAAATTAGATCTCAGAAAATTAACCAATACATTTTATTCTCTAGGAAAAAGCAATGTCGTTAAATGATGTGCCAACCGGCAAAGACGTACCAAATGACTTCAATGTCATCATTGAAATCCCGATGCAAGGTGATCCAGTTAAGTATGAAGTTGATAAAGATAGCGGCGCGATTTTTGTAGACCGTTTTATGGGTACTGCCATGCAATATCCCACCAATTACGGCTACGTACCGCATACACTTGCTGATGATGGCGATCCTGTAGACGTATTGGTGATGACGCCAGTGCCTTTGATTCCTGGCGTAGTTGTGCGTTGCCGTCCATTAGGTGTGTTGTTAATGGAAGATGAAGCAGGCCTAGATGCTAAAGTGTTAGCTGTGCCAGTTGAAAAAGTATGTGGTTTGTATGGTCATTTGAAAGCGCACACAGATGTTTCTGACTGGCGCTTGAATATGATTTCACACTTTTTTGAGCACTATAAAGATTTAGACAAAGGCAAATGGGTCAAAATCAATGGTTGGGGCAACATTGACCAAGCGAAAAAAGAGATTTTAGACGGCGTAGAAAATTATAATAACGCTATGGTAAAACCCGCGTTTTAAGGTTTGAGTTAGACTTTAAGTTATAAATAAAAAGGCAGCTTTAGCTGCCTTTTTATTTACTTCGTTTCGTAGTTGATTAGGCTATAGCAACACCAAACAGGCTGCCAACGCCAGCCGTAGCGGCCATTGCCAATGCACCCCAAAATGCAACTCGTCCAGTGCCTATCCAAATGTTAGCGCCTCCCACTTTAGCCGCTAAACCGCCAAGTAAAGCCAGAAATGCTAGCGATGTCACTGCGACAAAAGGCACTATATTAGCTGCTGATGCAAAAAAGGCGATGAGTAAAGGTAGTGCAGCACCAACCGCAAATGTGCCTGCTGAAGCCAGTGCGGCTTGTATAGGGCGTGCATTCATGGCATCTGTAATGCCTAGTTCATCTCTAGCATGCGCCGCAAGTGCATCATGAGCTGTGAGCTGAGTCGCCACTTGTTTGGCAAGCTCATGCGTTAAACCGCGCTGCATGTAAATGCCCGTGAGTTCTTCTAGCTCATGCTCAGGTTGGGTCGAGAGCTCATCTTGCTCGAGGACTAAATCTGCTGTCTCGGTATCCGCCTGTGAGCTCACTGAAACATATTCACCAGCAGCCATCGCCATGGCACCAGAAACCAAACCAGCCATCCCCGTGAGTAAAATATTATGGTGGGTTGCATGCGCGGTTGCAATGCCAATAATCAAGCTGGAAGTTGAAATGATGCCATCATTTGCGCCTAAAACTGCCGCTCGTAGCCATCCAATATGGTGTGAGCGATGAAATTCAGAATGTCTCAAGTGGTTTCCCTAATTTAACGGAGATGACGATAGTTGCATCATCTTCATTCAGTGCTATATATTAGATTGCTATTTTATCCCAGCCCATTAAAAAGGCGACCGAAGCCGCCCTTTTATTTTAACTTTGTTTATCAAGCGCCTTACATATGCAGCAATGGCACAATCAGTAAAGCCACAATGTTGATGATTTTAATTAAAGGATTTACCGCAGGGCCAGCTGTATCTTTGTACGGGTCACCAACAGTGTCGCCAGTGACAGCGGCTTTGTGAGCTTCTGAACCTTTGCCACCGTGGTTGCCATCTTCGATGTATTTCTTGGCATTATCCCAAGCGCCGCCACCTGTACACATTGAAATGGCAACGAATAAGCCGGTCACAATCGTACCCATCAATAGACCACCTAATGCTACAGGGCCAAGTATTAAGCCTACGGCCACTGGTACTGCGACTGGTAAGAGGGATGGAATCATCATTTCTTTAATCGCGGCAGTGGTGAGCATATCTACCGCTTTACCGTATTCAGGCTTAGCGGTGCCTTCCATAATGCCTTTGATGTCACGGAACTGGCGGCGTACTTCTTCAACCACAGCACCAGCTGCGCGGCCAACCGCCTCCATCGCCATCGCAGCGAACAAGAACGGGATTAAGCCACCAATAAACAAGCCAATAATCACCATTGGATCGCTTAGGTCAAACTTGACGTCGATACCCGCACCTTGTAGCTTGTGTGTGTAATCGGCAAACAACACCAATGCGGCTAAGCCAGCAGATCCAATCGCATAGCCTTTAGTCACTGCTTTGGTGGTGTTGCCAACTGCATCTAGTGGGTCAGTCACATCGCGTACTTCTGCGGGTAAGCCTGCCATTTCAGCAATACCGCCCGCATTGTCGGTGATAGGGCCATAAGCATCTAGCGCTACGACGATACCAGCCATACTGAGCATAGAGGTTGCCGCAATTGCGATGCCGTATAAGCCACCTAAATGGTGTGACACGAAAATCGCCACGCACACTGAAAGTACTGGCCAAGCAGTCGATTTCATTGAAATGCCTATACCCGCAATGATATTAGTTGCATGACCTGTTGTGGAAGCTTGTGCAATGTGCTTCACAGGCGCGTAATCAGTACCTGTGTAGTACTCAGTAATCCACACTAATGCCGCTGTGAGGACTAAACCAACTGCGCAAGCACCAAATAATTGATTAGCAGAGATAGTCAAATCACCAGCAATCAAACCTTCAGGGAACATTTTCATGGTCACAAAGTAAAATGCAGCCAAAGACAAAGTACCCGCTACGGCTAAGCCTTTATATAAAGCTGGCATGACATTTTTCATGCCAGGTGAAGCTTTTACAAAGAAGCAACCAATGATAGAGGCTACAATAGAAACAGCCGCCAGCATTAATGGGTAGAGCGTGCCATTGGCACCAGCGTTAGTGAGTAATAGGCTGCCTAACACCATGGTGGCGATTAAAGTCACGGCGTAAGTCTCAAATAAATCGGCCGCCATTCCAGCGCAATCGCCTACGTTATCACCTACGTTATCGGCAATCACTGCTGGGTTACGCGGATCATCTTCAGGAATGCCAGCTTCAACTTTGCCTACTAAGTCTGCGCCAACATCAGCGCCCTTGGTAAATATACCGCCACCTAAACGTGCAAATATAGAGATAAGTGATGAGCCAAAAGCTAAGCCAATGAGCGGATTCAAGTCTGTTGCAGCTTCGCCACCCAAATACCAGTAGAAGCCTGCCACGCCTAATAACCCTAACCCAACCACCAGCATACCAGTGATTGCGCCACCTTTAAATGCTACATCTAATGCAGGTGCAATACCGCCAGTAGCGGCTTGTGCTGTGCGCACATTAGCTTTTACTGACACATTCATGCCAATGAAGCCGCAAGCACCAGATAAAACAGCGCCGATAACAAAGCCAATTGCAGTGGTGATATTAAGAAACACGCCAATTAAAATGGCTAGAATAATGCCGACGATCGTGATGGTTTTATATTGGCGAGCTAAATATGCTGCTGCCCCCTGTTGAATTGCGCTGGCGATTTCTTGCATACGCGCATTGCCTGCCGGTAAATTGCTAATCCATTTACTCATTACTACACCATATAACACAGCTAGAATAGCGGCGCCAACGGCAATCATTAGTGGTGCTGACATGACTTCTCCCTATCTAAATTTTTATAAATCGCTAACTTAAAACAATATTTAAAGACTAAATTTAAAATGTTAAAAATAAAACAAATACAAATTTAAGACTAAGTGCCAAAAACCTTACCAAATCTGATGCTGCAATTTACTTCAATCAAGTGACTCTAAATAATGTAAATAATTTGTAACAACGGTTCATTATTGCACTATTAAGCGCGGCTAACAACCTATAGATTTAGGGATGGTTTTTGGATATTTGACAACAGAATTGAGGCGGGGGAAACTCTATAAACAGTGTGATTTATATTTTACTTAGCTTTTGTAGCTAATCTAGCCAGGGCCTCACCAAGCGGTGTGCCAGATAGTTTTTCGGAGAGCTGATTGAGCTCGGTTGCAGCATGCGAGCTCAGCTTTTTAATGCGTTTTGCTTTAGGTGGCGGGGTAGATTTTACTTGCACTTTCACCTGAATTGAAGTAACTTCACACCCTTGGTTTTCTAGCTTAATCAATAAGCTAGGTATAAAAAGTTTAATTTTTGCGGCGACAGCATTGTTGTCAGCAAATAAATTAAATTGTTTATTTTTAATGCTGCTTGCATGGCTAAATTGTGCCAAATCGTCAGGCGCAACCGCTTTCCAGATATTTTGTGCGGCTTGAGCCTCTAAGTTGCGCGCATTTAATGCATTTAGCTCAGGTTGTTTAAGTAGGGAGTTAAACTGGCGCATGATGGTCGGTATGAATAACTGGAGTGGTAATTAGGGCTGCTATGAATATCATTTTTATCTCAAATAACATGGCGAAAGCAAAAACGCTATCAACACTGCAAGTAGGCGTGATAGCGTTGTTACTGCTATCGTTACCAGTAGTCATCATGCTATTACTGATTGTGCCACAGGAGTCTGTAACGCAACAAGGGGATAAGTCATTGATTCCCTCAAAACTTAAGCTTGCCTTCGGTATTAATAATCCACAAAAACATTTAGATGCTTACGCGCTACAGTTGGGTGAGTTGCAGGCACGCATTATGCGCCTCGATGCGCAAAGTGAACGTCTTGCAACGTTGGCAGGTGAAAAAAAACCTGTGGCAGAAAAAATCGCACCAATAAGCCCTGATCTAGGCACTAATGCTGGTAAGGCTGACCCCGCTAGTCGCGGCGGTCCGTTGGTACTTAATGCACCAATTACCGAATTAGATTTACAGCAAAAAATCACTGAAACCATGGCAAAAATTGATTTTGATACTGATTATCTAAGTGATATAGAAGCAAAGTTATTGCAACAAGGTGTATTGAAAGACATGTTACCTAACAGCAGCCCGATCAATGCTGCGTTTAACTCATCTAGTTATGGCTGGCGTATTGATCCATTTAATGGCAATAAAGCGTTTCATGAAGGCTTAGATTTTTCTGCGTCTGAAGGTACGCCAATCTATGCGGCGGCTGGCGGTATAGTCACAACCGCAGAACGTACACCAGATTATGGTAACATTGTAAAAGTTGATCATGGATCTGGTTTAGAAACGCGCTATGCCCATGCTTCAAAACTAATGGTTAAAGTTGGTGATCGTGTAGAAAAAGGCCAAGTGGTGGCATTGGTTGGTAGTACAGGGCGCTCGACAGGCGCACATTTGCATTATGAAATCAGGTTAAATGGTAATGCATTGGACCCTAGGAAATATCTTAAAGCTAGCAATTGAATTTATAAGAATAAGCCCAATATATGACGCAACTAAACGTTAAGAAGCATCCTAAAATATAAAATAAAGAATTTTGCACTTTGCGGTGCAGCTTATAAAAACTATCCTTCATTAAAAAAGCATTTATCCTCTCAAGTCGAAAGTCACTCATTTCATGATATCTACGTTGTTCAAAAAATTATTTGGTAGCCGTAACGACAGGTTGGTTAAGCAATATGCGCAAAAAGTGCTGCAAATTAATGCGCTAGAACCAGCGATGCAAGCTTTATCAGATGAGGCGTTAAGAGCTAAAACTGAGGAATTCAAGCAACGTTATGCGAATGGTGAGACCTTAGACCAATTAATGCCTGAGGCCTTTGCTGTGGTGCGTGAGGGCGGTAAGCGTGCGCTCGGTATGCGTCATTTTGATGTGCAAATGATAGGCGGTATGGTGCTTAATGCCGGCAAAATCGGCGAGATGCGTACTGGTGAAGGTAAAACTTTATGTGCGACACTGCCAGTTTATCTCAATGCATTAGCTGGTAAGGGTGTTCATGTAGTGACGGTGAATGACTATCTGGCTAAGCGTGATGCTGAGTGGATGGGTAAGCTTTATAACTTTATAGGTCTTTCAATTGGCATTAATTTATCGCAAATGCCGACAGACTTAAAGCGCAAAGCTTATGCTGCGGATATTACTTACGGTACTAACAATGAATACGGTTTCGATTATTTGCGCGATAACATGGTGCACAGAAGTGAAGATCGTGTTCAGCGCGGTTTAAGTTATGCCTTGATTGATGAGGTTGACTCAATTCTTATCGATGAAGCACGTACACCATTGATTATTTCTGGCCAAGCGGATGACAGTATTGCGCTCTATAATCAAATTAATGTGGTTGCGGCTAAGTTGGTTGCACAAACTGAAGAAGAAGGCACTGGCGATTTCTGGGTCGATGAAAAAGGCCAAAATGTCGTCATGTCTGAAGAAGGCCATGAACACGCTGAAAATTTACTTACAGAAGCTGGTTTGCTTGCAGAAGGTTCAAGCTTGTATGAAGCTTCTAATATCACCTTGGTACATCATCTGTACGCATCATTGCGTGCGCGTAATCTTTATCACAGAGATCAGCATTATGTCGTTCGTGATGGTGAAGTTACGATTGTGGATGAAATCAATGGCCGTATGATGCCAGGTCGTCGCTGGTCAGATGGCTTGCATCAAGCTGTTGAAGCTAAAGAAGGCGTTGAGATTCAAAAAGAAAACCAAACGCTGGCTTCTATCACATTCCAAAACTACTTCCGTATGTATACCAAACTTTCTGGTATGACGGGTACCGCAGATACTGAAGCTTATGAATTTAATCAGATTTATGCGCTAGAAACAGTGGTAATTCCAACGCATCGCCCTATGTTGCGTAAAGACAATATGGACAAAGTGTATCGTACAGCGCAAGAAAAGTATGCTGCGGTTATTTTAGACATTAAAGATTGCCAAAGTCGCGGTCAGCCAGTGTTAGTGGGTACCACTTCTATTGAAAACTCAGAGTTGATTTCCAAGTTATTGAACGCTGAAAAATTAGAACACCAAGTTTTAAATGCGAAACAACATGAGCGTGAGGCGCATATTATTGCCCAAGCAGGTCGTGCTGGTGTAATTACTATTGCGACTAATATGGCCGGTCGCGGTACCGATATTGTTTTAGGTGGCAACCCTGAGACCGATATAGAAGCAGTTAAGCAAGATGCAACAATTAGTGATACTGAAAAAGATGCTCGAATTGCTACGCTTAAAGCAGAATGGCAAGAACGTCACAATGCTGTATTGGCCGCTGGTGGCTTACATATTGCAGGTACTGAGCGCCATGAATCACGTCGTGTAGATAATCAGTTACGTGGTCGCTCTGGTCGTCAGGGTGATGCAGGTTCAAGTCGCTTTTATCTGTCACTAGAAGATCAACTACTTCGTATTTTCGCCTCTGATCGTGTTTCAGCGATTATGGAGAAACTGAATATGCCCGATGGCGAGGCTATTGAGCATCCTTGGGTCACGCGTGCGATTGAAAATGCGCAACGTAAAGTTGAAGGTCGTAACTTTGATATTCGTAAACAATTGCTCGAATACGATGACGTGGCAAATGATCAGCGTAAAGTGATCTACGAGCAACGCAATGAATTGTTAGAAGCTGCTGACGTTGCTGACACCATTAAAGCGATGCGTGAAGACGTGCTGACGAGCATGATTGCAACCCACATTCCACCGAACAGCGTTGAAGAACAATGGGATATACCAAGTCTAGAGCGCGAGCTAAAAGCCGAGGCAAATTTAGATATTCCTTTGCAAAAAATGCTGGAAGATAATCCAGATCTGCATGAAGAAACCTTACGTGAGCGCGTGATTGAAACGGCTAATAGCGTTTATGTTGAGAAAGAGCAACAAGCCAGCCCTGATGTGATGCGTCAGTTTGAGCGTTCTGTGATGTTGCAAAGCTTAGACAATCATTGGCGTGAACATTTGGCTGCACTGGATCATTTACGCCAAGGTATTCATTTGCGCTCATATGCACAAAAAAATCCTAAGCAAGAATATAAGCGTGAAGCGTTTGAATTGTTTGAAGGTTTACTTAATACCGTGAAAAGCGAAGTCACTAAAGTGACGATGCTCGTTCAAGTGAAAACTGAGGCAGATGTTGAAGCGGTTGAAAAACCAGTGGAATTAGAAAATGTGCATTATCAGCATGCTGATTATGATGAAGCTTTAGCCAACCCAGATGACACTGAAGCAGCACTGTTAGTCAACGGTCAGCCAGTTATACGTGATGGCGTAAAAGTCGGACGTAATGATCCATGCCCATGCGGCTCTGGCAAAAAGTATAAACAATGTCATGGCATATTGAGTTAATTAAAGTTAAATTAATTACACCCCACTCTAAATACAGAAAAGCGTTAATTTTATGTCTGACAATATACAAGCAGAAGTTAAATCACCTTGCATAGGTGTTTGTGCAATGGATGAAGAGAGTGGTTTATGCCACGGCTGCTACCGCACTATTGATGAAATTAGAGCGTGGTGGGATATGGGGCAAGAAGCGCAAAAGGATTTGCTGGTCGCGCTAGAAGAGCGGCAAATGCAGCAAGTGAGCTTTGATTAATCAGGCTTTAAGTTCTAGCTCAGCACAAGTTTAAGTAACAATTTCAGTACACGCCAAGAATCACACCTTGGCTTCTTAAGTCTTCCAATATATCTAAGCCAAACTGAATAATGCTTTCAGTTTGTGTTTGATTGATCTCTTTCGCAAGCGTAGTAAGTGCTTGCTCACAATTCACTTTTTCTTGCTTCAGTATTTCAATTAATCTGTAAGTAATGCTATTGAGTTCTATAAACTTTACTTCAAACTCTGTATTTCGGTAGACTAAAAGCTGTGTATTCTCTTTCATCTTAGGTTTGTAACGAGGAGATATTTTATGCACGGCATATTCGTAATTGAGTAGCTGCATTGTGGGTGCAAATACCGGTTGACTCATACGTAAATCACCTACCGCACTGATATTAGGTTTATCTGTTTCATCCTTCATAGTTGAAACTAGCAACTCAACCCATTCGTAATGACAAAGGCTTGTTAGATAAACTGGGAAACTTTCTGGAGAAAGTGCGTTAATATTCGACAAGTACGCAAGAAACTCTTCCGGAATTTTTCTAAAAATAGGCGTTGATGAAGAATGTTCAAGAAAGAAACCACGGATTAATCTGAGCCACGCACGCTTGCCTATGACCTTTTGCGCAACGGGAAAGCAAGCTGACACTGACTCAAATAGGTTGTTGAATACAATTTCTTTGTACACCTCCATGCCTCTGGCCTTTACATTTTTTGGCCTAGGTTGTTGGAGCGGATCACGGATATGTGAAGTGAATGCTAGTTGGTACTTCTGAAAGCTAAGCATGTCTTTAGTCATCATTTGGCATGTCGTTGATAGTCAGCAATTTTGTTCACTTCACGCATCAGTTCTGGCAAAGGCGGTATATTGTTGTCACGTTCTAAACAGGTGGGGAAAGTGCCAAATAGTTGGTAAGCCTCTTCAAGCAGCGCCCATACGGGGACTATTACATCGGCGCCATGGGTATCAATCAGTAAGTCTGGCGCTTGTTGAAAATGCCCTGCCATGTGTGCATACGCGATACGTTCACCAGGAATGCCTCGTAAAAACTCATGTGCAACTCTAATTGGGTTATGGTCAACGCCATGACCCAGATTACGGCCAAAATTAACGCTATTCACGTAAATATTGTTAATATCTAAATGCAGTAAGCAATCAGCCTCAGTCAACACCGCTTTGATAAAGGTTAATTCATCCATGCTGGAGATTGGTGCTTGGACATAAAAAGACGCGTTTTCAATCGCGATGCGTTGCCCAAGAATGTCCTGAGTTTGGCGTATGCGTTTAGCGACATAATGCACAGCCTCTTCGGTGAACGGGATTGGTAACAAGTCATACAGATAGCCTTGTTGACCTTTATATCCGTCAGTTGAGTAGCTTAAATGTTCGGTATAGAGCGGAATATGGTATTGCTGTAGAAACTGCTTCATTTGGTGTAAAAAGTTTGTATTGAGTGGCGCTAAGCCACCAAGTGAAAGGCATAAACCATGGCAAATTATAGGGTAGCGTTCAGCAAACCAATCAAGTTGCTTTGCTGCTTTGCCGCCAATGTCTATCCAGTTTTCTGGAGCGACTTCAACGAAACTGAGATTGGCAATGGTGTTGTCACCAAATGCGGCTTGGATTTGAGAAATAAGCTCACGTTTTAAGCCCAAACCCACGCCGTTAATTTTGCAACTAGCTTGATTAAACATAACTATATGAATTGCTAAAACAGTGATGTTTCATCAGATAGCTAATCAATATTATTTAGTTTTGTTTTTCATTTCAGCGCTGCAGTTGCCATCTTTCTTTTTATCTGCGCTGCAAGAACCTTCATGCGCTTTTTCTGCAGAAGCTTTCATTTCTGCACTACAAGAGCCATCTTTCATCTTCTCAGCGCTGCATGAGCCTTCTTTTGCTTTTTCAGCTTCAGCTTTTTTCATCGCAGCTTTTTTGTTTGCGCCACATTTGCCAGTGCTGCATTTGCCATCTTTCATTTTGGTATCGGCATCAGCCACTTGATAACCAGATGGTAATGATTTTGCTGCAAACGGATTTTGTGCGGCAGCCATTGATGTCGTTGCGATTGATAAAGCGAATGCGCCACTAAGAGCAAGAGCAATGGTTTTTTGTGTGTTGTTCATGATAAATCCTTTAAAAAATTAAATGATAAAACTTAAAATATGCGTTTAATGATGATTAGAATCAATTGCCTGATTAATTCTGGCTTTTGCTTCTACAGTAAGTTGTATAGTGTCGTCATTTTCAGTCTCATGTTTCATGCGCTGAACTACAGTTTTAATTAAATGTAATTGCTGATTGAAACGTGTACAAGCATTACAAATAAACAAATGAAACTTTAATTTCATGCGGTCAGACCGTGACAAAGGATTATCTAATGACTGCGATATAATCTGGCTGGCTTGTTTACACGTAAGCATTAATTTCATTTTATGAGTTTCCATATTACTAACCAGTAATCCAGTTTATTTCCAGACATTTTCTTAATCCCACTCGAGCTCTATACAACATCACCCAAGCATTGGTCGCGGTAATATCAAGTTCCTTACAAATATTTTCATTATCAAATTCATGTACATCACGCATCATAAAAATAGTCGCTAATTTAGCTGGCAGCTTGTCCATGCAGCCACTTAAAATGCTGAAAAACTGCTTTTGCTCAAGCGCATTTTCGGGCATGTCTAAGGTTTGAGGTTTATCCAGCCAATGACCGCTCTTGTCAAAAAAGTCATCCATACTGGTGTCTGATGCATCTAAATCTATTAAATCAGAAAGCGGCTGTTCGCGAATTTGTTTACGCTGCAAATCGATGATTTTATGTTTGAGTATGCCAGTTAACCAAGTTCTGGCGGAAGAGCCGCCTTCAAAGCTATCACTCTTAATTGCGGCTAGCATGGTTTCCTGTACCGCGTCTTCAGCCTGATGAGGGTCACGTAGCCTTGCTAAGGCAAAGCGATATAGATAGTCGCCGTGGTCATTTAGCCAGTCATTGACATTTTTATTCATTAAACTAATCCTGACCTTTGTTTTAGTAAGTTCAGATAATGTTCAGAATCTAAAGCTTGATTGTTCCGCTGTGATTGCCAAATAGTTTCGGCTAGGCAATCGATTAAATCATGATATGCAAGATGAGTATCATTATGTTGCTGACGTAATTTATCATAAATCTGCGTGATGCCTATGGGCTGGTTGATGCTAATTTGTTCTATCACCGATAAATGCAGGGTGATATGCAGGAATGGATTGGTTTCGCCCATTTCAGGAAAATACTGTTGGTGCATAAAACGTTCTGGTGAATCGAATACCACATGATACTCAGGATGCATTTGTATAACTTCTACTGCGATTTTTTCTAAATCTGTCAGGCTTATTTGTTGCTTGAATTTAGACCAGGCATCAAACAAAAATTGACGGGCTTGATCGCGAGTAGGATTGTATAAACTCATAAAATTATAAATGGGACTTTGAAATAGGCTTTTTTTAAATAGATTGCATTTTAAATCGATAGACTCTTAAATTAAGAGATCATTGTCTTCTGCAAACAAACTGAGTACTGCTGAGTAAGGCAGCAGCTGGTTTTTACCTGCAATATTCGCAATTTCACCGTTACCATAAAACCCTAACAATGGCATGTCGGGTAATAGTTGGGTAATGACTTTTAAATCATGATCTATGCCGTCATAAAAAGGCCCACGACCTAAACAAGAAAATAACAGCCCAAATGCTGGTGTAGCACCTAGCTCTTGAGTTAGTTGCTGTGTCGTTAATACTAAATCGGCCTCAGCAACGACTTGGTCGCGTAAGCCCCAACTTAAAAACTGTCCAGCGCTAAGTGGCTGGGTTAATGTAATGCTGCCAGTATTTTCATCCATACTGATTAAGTTGGTTTGGTTAAATTCGCCATCATTAATCGTTTCAGCACTATCGGCATAGACGGCCATCATTAAGTGTAGCGGGATAGGGGCATTGCTTTTGCTATGTGTCTTCCAAGCCTTTTGCAAGGTGATGAGCGGTGATTTATTGTCTAATAGTGCAATATCAAAATCATTGGTTTGTTGAATTTTTTTGGGCTTGGTGAGCATTTTAAAGCCATGTGAAGCTTTGGTTGCCAGCTTAACCCCAGTGATATACGCATCTACTTTCCCTGTATTTCCACCTTTGGCATTTTGCCAGACAGAAAAAGGCCCTTGCCCCACGGCATCACCAGATATGCCGCCATAGCGTGCATTGCCGTCATTTAACCAAGTGCTATTCATCGCATTGGGGGCACTAATGGTTAATAGCACTTGTTCTGGTTGGTGATGCTTTGCGGTTTGTATACTCACATCGCCCCCAAACACCATCACAGCAGCAGCTGGAGAGTCTAAAACCCAGTCTTCTTCAGTAAATATACCTGTAGCCGAACAGCCAAGTACCTGTGTGCAGTTCGCGGCTTTAGCTGCAGCAGTAATAGCTGGCTGCGGGTCATCTGCGAATTCAGAGGTAAGCAGCAACAGCACACTTGAGGCAACGGTAATATCTGCTTTCAACATTGCGATAGAAACGGCTTCGGCAACCAAGGCAGGGCTAGCTTTATTACCGAGTACTAGGCTGGTAGCGACTTTCATTGCAGATTTAGAGATAATGCAGGATGAGAGGTATATTCTTTAGCGCCGTATTCACACAAATCTTGAATACAACATTCGCCGCATTTTGGTTTACGTGCGGTGCAAACATAGCGTCCATGCAATATGAGTAAATGATGGGCATCTTGTATAAATTCTTTAGGTATTGTCTTTAGATATTTCATTTCAACTTCTAAAACAGTTTTACCTGTTGCCAGTTTAATGCGATTTCCTAGCCTGAATAAATGCGTATCTACTGCAATCGTCGGTTCACCGAAGGCGGTGTTTAAAATTACGTTGGCTGTTTTCCGACCAACGCCGGGTAAAGCCTCTAAGCTTTTGCGCGTATTAGGTATTTGCGAATTATGTTGTGTTATGAGCATTTTGCAGGTAGCAAGCACGTTCTTTGCCTTTGCGTGATATAAGCCTATGGTTTTAATGTAATTCTCTAAACCCTCTACACCTAAGGCTAGAATGCTTTCTGGCGTGTTGGCGATGGCAAAAAGTTTATCGGTGGCAAGGTTCACACCCTTATCAGTTGCCTGAGCCGATAAAATCACCGCAATCAACAGCTCAAACGTACTGCTATGTTTGAGCTCTGTCGATGGATTCGGGATAGCTACACTTAGTCGCTTAAAGATTTCAAAGCGTTTTTGCTCATTCATGAATATTAATGGCCATGAGTATTAATAACTAAGCGCAGGTTTTAGATTGGGCGTAGGAGTACTAATTTTGGCGGTTTTTCTAATTTCTATCCAATTACGTAGCGCGATGAGTATACCTAAACCTAAAAATGCGCCAGGTGGTAATACGGCTAATAAGAAGCCACGGTAATCATGGATGGTATAAAGCTGTTTAGGCATGCTGCTAAACACTAAATCCAAACCAGACAAAACAGTGCCTTTACCGACAAACTCACGCATGGCGCCTAATAAACCGAGTACTAAAGTTAAGCCCAAGCCCATCATGAAACCATCCAGCATGGATGGTACAGGTGCGTTTTTAGCGGCAAATGACTCTACTCGAGCCAGTACAATACAATTAACTACAATGAGTGGAATAAATATGCCTAATACTTTGTGCAGAGAGTGGGCGAAGCCATTAATCGATAAATCAATTACTGTTACAAGTGCGGCGATGACCAAAATAAATACTGGCACACGAATTTCGTTGGGTACAAATTTACGTACAGGTGACACAGAACCATTAGCGGCGGCCATCACTAATGCGGTGGCAAAACCTAAACTTAAACCATTCACTGCGCTAGTGGTCACGGCTAAAGTTGGGCATAAGCCTAACAACTGAACCACGCCAGTGTTTTGTTTCCATAGACCATTGATAGTAATTTCTTTATAGAGGTTGCTCATGGCTAATCCTTATTTAACTTTAGACTTAACTTCAGCAACAGCAAAAAGTGTTGTTTTATTCACGTCATAAAACTGCAATGCCTTAAAAACTGCTTTCACTACTGCGCGCGGTGTGATGGTTGCACCGACCATATAATCAAATTTACCCCCATCTTTTTTCACTTGCCATTGGTTGGCTGCTGTCTTATTGACCGATTCATTGTTGAATAGTTTTATCCAGTTGCCGCGTGCAATATCAATATAATCGCCTAGTCCAGGGGTTTCTTTATGCATTAACACACGCACACCGCTAATTGAGCCATTTGCACGAATCGCTATCAATAGCTTTATATCACCACTGTAACCGTCATGCGCTATCGCTTCTAGTATCACACCCGCAGTTTTGTTATTGAGTTTTGCAATGTTGGCTACTGTGGGTTGGTGATTGCCTAATTGTTCATTAGGGGCAATTTCAATACTGTCTTTTAACAAATCGTTATCGTAGGTGCTTTCAGGCAATATTTCTTTAAACAGTGCCAAACGCGCTTCTTTTTCGCTAGCTTCGATAGGCGCACGCGTAATATCAAATACGTAAGCAAGCATTGCTGTGCCAACAAAAGCAAAGGCTACCAGTGTGATGGCGGTTTTTATTGCATGTTTAAATATGGTTTCTTGCATACTATTTTTATGCCTAGATTATTTTTGATGACCAAATACGCGAGGTTGTGTCAGTGCATCAATAAGCGGCACACACATGTTCATTAATAACACCGCAAATGCCACGCCATCTGGGTAACCCCCATATACGCGTATTAAGTAGGTGAGTATGCCAACCCCTGCTGCAAAGTAGAGCTTGCCGCGTGGTGTTGTAGGCCCACTTACTGGATCGGTAATAATAAAGAATGCACACAACATAGAAGCACCGCTCATTAAGTGAAATAGCGGGTTAGCGTAATGGGCAGGGTTGATGGCATAAAACGCCAGTGAGATCGTCGCTAAAGCCGCTAGAAATGCCGTGGGTAAATGCCAACTAATGATGCGCTGTTGTATTAAGTACAAACCACCAAGTAAATAGGCGCCAGTCACGACTTCGCCACCTTTTGCACCAAACTGCCCAAATATAGGCGCTTCTGTAATGCTTGCTACCTCATGCTTGAGCATCAATTGCGTTTTTAAGTAATCGAGCGGTGTGGCTGACGTGATTGCATCGACTTTAATATCATTCGGCAGCACATGGCTAAAAATAAAGTTTAATTGCTCCATAAAGCTTAGCGGATGCTCTGCAAGTAATAAAGGCGCAGGCCACTTAGTCATCATCAGTGGGAACGAAATCAGCAGCACTGCATAGCCGACCATTGCAGGATTAAATGGGTTATAGCCTAAGCCGCCGTATAGTTGTTTAGCGATAACAATGGCAAAGAAAGTGCCAACCACCACCAACCACCAAGGCGCTAATGGCGGTAATGCTAGAGCTAGTAACCATGCTGTTACTACGGCACTCATGTCCATTAAGTAAGGCTTAACTGGGCGTTGGCGAATTTTAAGTAATATGGCTTCTGCTGCTAAAGCCGTTGTAGTCGCGATGGTCAGTGACACTAAAATGCCGCCGCCGTAAATCCATGTGTAAGCGATAATGCCAGGCACCAGCGCCAGCAGCACTTTGAGCATAATAACGCTGACAGTTGGTGCGTCGGTAATGTAGGGAGAGCGGTTCAAGTGATTATCCTATTTATTCTGGCTTTTAGTTATTCAGGCCTTTTAGTTTCTGTAGCCAGTTTTACTTTTTCTCGTAGCGCATCAGTTTCATTAATTTCTGCTTGAACAGCTGCGCTTACGTTTTCAACATTTTTAGGTGCAACACCTGCTTGTGCAGCCGCTAATTTTTGCGCTTTAGCACGAGCAATCGCTGCGGCAATGGCGGCTTGTTTGTCTGTTGGTGCTGCAGTACCTGTTTCAATATTGGGCGCAGCTTTCTGTTTTTGTAAAGACTTCTCTTTAGTGCTTTCCACAGTAGAAGTTTCAGCAGGTTTAGCTTC
>JAYTRW010000529.1:0-2553 GCA_043745985.1 Methylotenera sp. | reverse complement strand
AGTTTCGTTTAGGACGCCAACAAACCAATTTAGACAATGTACGCTTTATTGGCGACATCGGCTTTAGACAAGTGATGCAAGTATTTGATGGTATTTCAGTCACGAATAAATCTATTCCTGATACCAATGTATATGCAGCACACTTTGAATCTGTTAACCAAATCAATACCAGATACCGTACTGCTGGTGCCCTAGATATTTTTAATGCAAAATATAGCATTTCAGGCACTGAAGGTGTAACTGGCTATGGCTATTTTTCAAAATTTGATGATTTAGGTTTCGGCAATGCTTGGTTTGGTGCAGGTAATCCTACCGCTAATCAATCCAATAAAACATTAGGTTTACGTTTAGATGGTATTCATCCATTTAGCCCAAACTTTAGAGCAGCTTACACGGCTGAATATGCCAAACAAACGGACTATTCAGGTGGTGACGCTCGTATTGATGCGCATTATATGAAACTAGGCGGTGGTGTTGGTTTTGATGCATTTAATATTCGTATCGACCAAGAAACGCTCTCTAGCAATAATGGTAAATTTGCCTTCCAAACCCCATTTGGCACAAACCACTTGTTTCAAGGCTGGGTAGATAAGTTTTTAGCCACACCACGCCAAGGTATTAAAGATACGTTCGTTACTGCAACTTATCGTCTAGACGACTTTCTATTTTTTGCGGATTACCATGTGATCAATTCTGATGAAAACTTTTACACAGTGGGAAGTGGAGCTTCAAAAAATGGAAGTAAATACGGCACTGAATGGAATGCATCAGTAACTTATAACGTTAACCCTAACATTATGACCAAAATTGAGTACGGTAAATACTCTGAAAGTGATAATTACGCAGCTGCTGCAAATACAGTTAATACAACGGCTGGAAATGCTGGTCGCATTCGCGACACGGAGAAGCTTTGGTTAACTGCAATGTATACGTTCTAAACCAACGCTTCACAAGCCTGCGTCATTAAAGCAAACGTTTTAATGACGCAGCAAACAAAGTAAAAATACAGACACACCAGATAATGGGTCGCTCATTATTCAGCAGCCAAATTAAACGTTAATTCTACTTTAATCGCTTTAATTTTTAAGATTAAAGTTTGCTGTAAAACAGTTCTAATAGTTTTTTAAATTGACCACCAACGACGGTGACTTTTCTAAGTTTTTTTAATTAGGCGCATTCATGGCTACCGTCAACGCTACAAATACATTTAATAAATATAGCGGCTTACTTATTGCAGTGACGTTATTTCTGTTATTCAACTTAAGTGTGTTGGGTCTAAATTTCTACACCTCATCCACACTCGATAATGATGCCGTTTCTATTAACTTAGCTGGTCGACAAAGAATGTTGTCACAGCGTACGGCTAAGGTTTTGCTAGCTATTCAGGTAGATGCAGCGCAAGGTAAGTTTAACGATAAAAATACGCTAGAACTCAAAAAAGTAGTGTCATTGTTTGATGCTACATTGAATGCTTTTAAATCAGGCGGGCAAGTACTTGGTGGTGATGAAAAACCTGTCGCGCTTAACAAAGTAAGTGACCAAGTGGCCACAAAAGCTGTGGATGCCGCATTAACAATATGGCAGCCTTATAAACAATTATTAACCCCAGTAATCAATAGCAAAGTGGTCGATGAACCTAGTCTAGATGCCGCTACAACTTATGCAAGAGATCATAATCTTAAGCTGTTAACGCTGATGAATGACCTCACTACGCAGCTAGAAAAAAATACTAAAGCTAAAGCTGGCGATTTAAAGCTGATACAAACCATTGCTTTGGTGTTGTCCTTATTGCTGTTTGGCAACATTGTATTTAACGCACTACGCAAGTTACGTGCTGCGGATGGTGAACTTGAGAAAGCGCAGCGCGAAACGACTGAAATTTTAAATACAGTCAAAGAAGGCTTATTTCTATTAGATCCTGAACTGCTGATTGGCACCCAGTTTTCCAGCTCAATTAATAAAATTTTACAGCATGAGATTAGCGCAAAAGTTCCTTTTATGCCGATTTTAGAGGCTTTGGTTTCAGCTGAAGTTTATAGTCAGGCTAGCAATTACATTAGCCTGCTATTTGGCAATAAAGTAAAAGAAAATTTAATCTTGAGCTTAAATCCGCTCATGCAAGTGCAGGTATATTCATCCACCTCAAACAAAATAGCCAGCGCACCTAGATACTTGAGTTTTCAATTTAACCGCGTGATTGAAGATAAGCGAGTGTTGCATTTATTGGTAACGGTACAAGATGTTACCGAGCAAGTGACGCAGGCTGAAGAGTTACTTAAGCTTAAAGGTCAATCTAATATTAATTTAGATTTACTCCGCAAGTTGTTGGAAGCGGATGCTTTTCAATTACAACAGTTTTTGAAAAACACGAATACTGGTCTCGGTGCTTTAAATTCAATATTGGCCAATGCTGATAAACGCACCTCAAATCAAGATGACTTGGCAAATCAATGTTTTCGCATCGTGCATGCAATTAAAGGTGAGTCTGCGGCAATGGGTTTAGACGCGATTGAAACGTATGCACATCAGTTTGAAGAGCACTTAATGTTACTT
>JAYTRW010000528.1:0-2555 GCA_043745985.1 Methylotenera sp. | reverse complement strand
TTAACAATCACCTCATCCGCTTCGCTTACCACGTGCGCATTGGTAAGAATGTAGCCATCGCTACTAATGATAAAGCCTGAGCCTAGTGACTGTGATTTGTAATCTTGCTGAGGAGCACCTTGACCTGGCATGCCTGGGATACCAAAGCGTTTAAAAAACTCCTGCATTTGCTCATCGCCTTCCATACCTGGGAAAGGCATGGCACTAGGGTCAGCATGTACATTTTGAGTGACGCTAATATTCACAACTTCAGCGCCGTGTTTCTCGGCAAGCTCAGTAAAATCTGGCAGGTCTTTTGCGTAGGCACTTGTATTTATTGCGGCAATTAAACCAAAACCAAGGGCAGTCATCCAATTTCTTAACATCTATTCACCTCATTTAATATTTAGAAACATCATGAAATTTAATAAGCTTAAATTCAAGCTATCAAATTACCATCTTACTCACAGCTACAATTGGGACAGCACTTATATTTATCAAGCTAACTTATCAAGCTCCGGATGATTAGGCCCAGCCTCTTCATCAGCTAAACGTAAAATAACCGCCTGATATTTTTTACTAAATGCCACACCAGATTTATCATGGCCAATCAGATGGCCTTTAACCCATAAGAACCCAAGCACTAAACCCAATACCGCACCAAGAATCACATAAAATTGATTTTTGAATAAGTAATCTGCCACTAGCGTACCTATCAACAAACCTATCAGTGGCACTACATATAGAAAAAATGCAGAGTTGAGTACGGCTTGTTCATCAATTCCAACAACAACACTATCCCCAACCTGAGCATGGATTTGATTTTCAGCAGTAAAATCATGGCTATCATGCCCAAGCATCTTGCCCCAAATAGCGTTACCACAACCACGCTTTTGACCACAAAGTCCACATGCGCTGCGCCTTTCTATTTCTAGCGTAGCTACCGTACCTGCCGATTTTGTTACTATTGCATATTCTTCTATCATGGCAATATTTTATTACTTTTTAATGAATTTTAATCGAGATTTAAACGGCGTCGATGACTGGTGGCTAATAATTTACTTAACAAATACTACCGAGTTTGCAATGGCTGCAACGGTAGCTTCGGGCACTTCGCCCAATACGGTAATTTGCAAATAACCTGCAATACTGGAATAAAAACTAGTATTGCCCACTACGCTATGACCAGCCCTAGGCTTAACACCATTAGTCACAGGCTCAATAAACAGCGATACCGAAGCCAAGCCGTCTGAAAACACCACATGCGTCACTGGTAAAGGCTTACCATGCACCATACGCAGCATTTGATCAACTTTACGATAGCCAGCTGGTAACTCTTTTAGCATCCAATGCGGGCTAGGATTATAGTCAGCCTGCGCTAGAGGCTCATCCTCCATCACATAGTTTTTCTTATTATCAATTTTTGGTTTAAACCAATCCAAATCAACAGAGTTAACTAAATTGAGTTGAGTAAATGAAATACTATCCATCATTTCGTTTCGGCCGTTAAACATCACCGACTTTAATATGAGACCATACTCAGTATCTATCCAGAACCGATAACTGTAACGCAAATCGTCTTTTGGCTCTAAAAACAATATTTGCGCATCACGCCCTGCAATTCGCTCAATATCACCAGTACGCAAGGTGTAACTTTGTTTCACAGCACTTAGATTTGCAGGCAAAACTGCAGGGAACATATTTTGTCCTCTACGTTTTTCTATGACTATTTTCTCATTTTTAGGATTATAGATAGTTAAGTCGCCGCCTTGGCTAAGCACCTCGCGAGGAGATCCATCGAGCAGCACATTACGGGCAAATTCATTTTGCCCATCAAAAAAATGTTTAATTTGAACAGATTTAGATTGTTGACCAGACTGGCAAACAAATATGCCTTGATAACTTAATGCATGCGCAGCCAAAGCAGCCTTTTGCAGAATTTGCCACTTATCATCATCACTCGCAGCCAGTGCGCTATGACTTGTATTAGATAGCGCGCTGGCTAAGAAGCAAGCTAAAACAAATCCTTTCATTCGCATTACTCTGTATAGCTAGCTGATTGAATATAATATGAACTTGCTGAAGGTGCAGAAGCTTGATGTGCCATTAAATACTCAACTGGAACTCCCTGTTCATTTGTTACAGGCAATGCCGCCACCTCTTGTGGAAGCGTCGCCTGAGCAACCATAGTAGGTGCAGCTTGATTTCTAACTTGCGTTTGCAATACCATCCAACCCACTACCATGACTGCTGCACATGAAGCCGCAACCGACCATACAACAGGAAAATTATTTGCTGGCGACTTACTTTTAATGTCTAAAGCTTGTTTTTTGATTCGAGCTTCATTCAACTCGTTTGTCTCGTTGAGTGCTTTAGGTTCGTTCATCCAAGCGGCATTGGGTGACAGCACAGTAGGCTCTAAATCAATTTTAGCCATCAAGTTTTCTTTAAAGTTAGTACTCAACGCATTTGCACCGCGCATCACATCACCAATTAAATGATACTGACTCCAAACCTCAACCGAGTGGCTATTGGTCTGCATCCCTGCCATCAAATGCTCTGCATCGTCTAAGGCA
>JAYTRW010000527.1:0-8050 GCA_043745985.1 Methylotenera sp. | reverse complement strand
AACAAAATGCTCTAGTAATTTGGTTTGCTTCGCTGAACTTAATCCGCTCTTTCTCATGCCATCCTTATAACATTTTATGTATTATCTAGGACAGACCCAAATTCTTTTTATGTGTACAGCGGATACCGTGTAATTTGCGTAGGCGCTTAATACGATTAAGACCAACAAAGAGATCTTGTGCTGCAAGCTCTGTCTGTATCTTCTGTGCGCCATAAATGCCACGTCCACGCGCATGTGCGGCCTTGATGTAAACGATTAAACGCTGATCTTCTAATTGCCGAGGCGAAGGTGTTTTGCAATGGCTATGCGCCAAATAGCCACTCATCGCAACATGGAGTTGTTGGCAAAGTCGATGAATAGCGTGTTGTGATTTAAGCTTGTCAATCATGGCGTACTTTACTTCGTGAGTTTCGCATAACCGTAAAGGTCATCCCCGCTAATCTAAGCCGCTAAAGCAGCAAGATTGAGCGTGAAAGTACGCGGTGGCTTTTTTTAAGATGTCACACGCTTCTCGTGCAATTGCGAGATCACGTTCAAGCGCTCTAATCCGTTGCTGGTCTGCGGTAAGCTTGGCAGCACCGAGGGTGGCTTTTAGTTCACCACGTTCTGCTTGTGCTATCCATGAACGAATGGATTTAGGATCAACATCCAATTGCCGGCCTGCCGCAGCAACATTCAGATGTTGTTCTGTGACGAGCTTAATAGCTTCTCTTTTAAATTCTTCTGTAAATAAACGACGGGGAATACGTTTCATGAAAACTCCTAACAAGTTGATAAAATATCATCAACTTGCCCTTCCACAAAATAGGGTATAGCTCAATATCGTGTAGGGATGGATTTTGGGGCACATATTGATAATGCCGTGCGTACGCATGCCATTACTGGTTTGCATGTTCGTACTGATATTTCTTGCACACTTTTTATTGCTGATCCTGATAGTTATGAAGGTGGGGAGTTGGTGATAGAAGATACCTATGGGCACCAGATGGTTAAATTGCCAGCAGGTGATATGGTGTTTATCCTGCCACCAGTTTGCATCATGTGCGCCCTGTCACAGGCAGGGCACGCCTAGCATGCTTTTTCTGGGTGCAAAGTATGATAAGGGACGACGCACAAAGAGCCTTGCTATTTGATATGGACGCGGCAATTGTAACGTTGCGTCAGCAAGTGGGTGATAATGCCGCGGTGATTAGATTAACAGGTAATTATCATAATCTGATTCGTATGTGGGCCGATACTTAAAAGCTTGCTCAATATACACCAGCTTGAAATCGAACTCTTGAAGTACAACATTCTTAAAATATAACTCTAAGAAAAAATCATGCGTTTTATATTCGCACTATTAAGCTTACTTCAGCTGCAAGCATTGGCTTCAGCAGATTGTCCTGTTTATCCAAAATCAGAGTGGGCAGCTGAAGAAACCTTAAAAAAAGCATTAACAGATGAAGGCTACAGTATCAAAAAATTCAAAGTAGACGGCAATTGCTATGAAATGTACGGCAGAAATAAAGAAGGTAAAAAAGTAGAAATTTACTTTGACACAAAAACACTGGCAACTATTAAAGCTGAAGGCCTTAAAGAATGAGCGTTCATTTAGTTTAACCTGATGAGTATTAGAGAAACAAAACCACAGGCCGTTACTTGGACGGCTGTAGTACGGATTACACATTGGCTGGTAGCGCTTTTTGTACCCATTAATTTTTTTAACGAGTCAGGTTTTTGGCATCGGTTTATTGGTTACTTTTGTTTAGCTCTAGTAATCGCAAGGGTCAGCTATGCACTGTGGCTAAGTAAAGACGCTTCGTCTAAGTTTTACATGCCGACTATTGTAAATATTAAGCATCATATTCATGAGATTCGGTCCCAATCCACTTGGGCAGTTAGCCGTCTATCTTATTTGGACGTGACTGGTTGGTTAAGCCGAACAGATGCTTATTGGGGCGAAGATTGGCCTGTCGATTTACCTATGGTTTTTTCTAATATGTTGCAGGGCTTAGTCATATTGCATATAGCAGCAGTCGTGCTGATGTCCAAACTACAAAAGAAAAACCTACTGAAACAAATGATTTCAGGAAAGCCGTCAGACACCACTCGCTAAGCTAAAGCGCACTTCAAGTGATGCTAATGACAATAAGAGTTAATGGTCAGCCTAGAAAAAAACACTTATCCAGTAATATAGCTTTCAAGCTGTTTGATGAGGGTTTGCTGATACTCAATGGTTTCTTTCACTAAATCACCAATCGATAACATGCCAATGACTTTGTCACCTTCTAACACAGGTAAATGGCGAATATGCTTATCAGACATAATACTCATCGCTTGCTCTACCGTATCGTTAGGCTTAACAGTGAGCACATTAGACGACATGACTTCACTAATAGACGTGGTTTTTGAAGACTTTCCTTTAAGAATGATTTCCCGCGCGTAATCACGTTCTGAGAAAATCCCTGCGAGTTTGTCGCCATCAAGTACCACTAATGCGCCTATTTTATATTCCGCCAGCACGACTAAAGCATCATAAACAGGGCGATGTGGAGCAATTGAAATAACGGATTTATGTTTTTTATTATCTAGTAATTGTTGTAATGTTTTCATGTTCTTCTCCTCACATTTAGTACTACCATAAAAATATACACCTTATAATAGCGTAAGCAAATTCAAAATCATCTAATTCTGTAAAAAAACATTCATGCAAACAGAAATTGAAAGTAAGCAAGAGAAAAAGCTCATCGTTAAAGCATTCATCGCACTGTTTATACTCACCATTATTTGGGGATATAACTGGGTGGTGATGAAGCAAGCGGTGCAGTTTGCTAGCCCTTTTCAGTTTGCTGCAATACGCACTTTCTTTGGTTCTATTGTACTGTTTATACTCATTTTTGTGACTAAAAGACCATTGGCGCTTAAAGAGTTTCCTACTATGTTGGTGCTGGGGCTTTTGCAGTCTTGTGGCTTTACAGGGGTGCTGATTTGGGCGCTGGTAGAAGGGGGTGCGGGTAAAACTGCGGTATTAACCTATACCATGCCATTTTGGGTCATGTTATTTGCTTGGCCAATGTTGGGTGAGAAAATACAAGGTTGGCAGTGGTTGGCGGTGTTGTTTGCGCTGTTTGGCATGGTGCTTATTTTCGATCCGCTGCATATAAAGTCAGACGGTTTTAGTATGTTTCTTGCGGTTTTTTCAGGCGTTTCGTGGGCTATTTCAGCCATTGTTTCAAAAAAACTGCATCAGCGCGCACCTCATTTGGATTTGCTAAACCTCACTGCTTGGCCTATGTTTCTAGGGTCAATTCCTATTGTCGTGATTGCTTTTATTTTGCCAGCTCCACCTATGCAATGGACACCAACTTTTGTGTTTGCCGTGCTGTTTAATGTTTTGTTAAGTGGATGTTTGGCTTGGGTATTATGGTTATATGCGCTTCAACGTTTGCAAGCAGGCGTGGCCAGTATGGCTAGCATGTTGGCGCCAGTGATTGGTGTGATAGCGGCCTGGATTCAATTAAATGAAGTGCCAAATACTTTTGAATCAATTGGTATGGTGTTTATTGCGCTATCACTAGTGACTATCTCTGTTATCAGTATTAGCAAGCATACACAGATTGACCCTGCGCAAGGGCAAGAGTAAGTAGCAGCGTAAGCTTGTGTTAAAATTCAATTATTTTTCAAGTATTAAGGGTTGGTAATATGGCTGGTCATAGTAAATGGGCAAATATTCAACACCGCAAAGGTCGTCAAGACGCAAAACGCGGCAAAATTTTCACTAAAATCATTAAAGAAATTACCGTGGCTGCGCGTATGAGCGGTGGCGACGTGAACATGAACCCACGTTTGCGTGCGGCAGTGGCAGAAGCTAAAGAAGAGAACATGCCAGCAGACAATATCATTCGCGCAATTAAAAAAGGTACGGGTGAGTTAGAAGGTGTGAATTACGAAGAAATTCGTTACGAAGGTTACGGCATTAACGGCGCGGCAATCATTATTGATTGCCTAACCGATAACAAGCAACGCGCGGTGATGGATGTACGTCATGCCCTAAGCAAACATGGCGGCAACTTAGGCACAGATGGTAGTGTGGTGTTTATGTTTAAACACTGCGGCAGCTTAATTTATGAGCCAGGTACCGATGAGGATAAAGTCATGGAAGTGGCGCTAGAAGCGGGCGCAGAAGATGTAGTAACGGATGAAGATGGTAGTATAGAGGTCATCACGCCACCTAATGACTTTATGGTGATTAAAGAGGCCATGGAAGCCGCGGGCTTAAAAGCTGTGATGGCAGAAGTGACGATGAAGCCGAATATGGAAACGGTGTTTACAGGTGATGATGCAGTAAAAATGCAAAAAATCTTAGATGCTTTAGATGATTTAGATGATGTGCAGGACGTATATACCAGTGCTGTCATCGAAGAGTAAAAATGAATCACTTCATGTCTTTTTTAATTCATGCCTTTTCTAGTTTTGCGCGATTGATTTTTTGAGTAATGTCAGAATCTTAGGCATCGACCCCGGCCTGCGCTTAACAGGCTTTGGGGTTATTGAAAAAGTAGGTGAGAAAATCACCTATATCTCAAGCGGCACCATTAAAACTGCTAGTGGTAAAAAGAATAAAGTAGAAGGCGAAGATGACAGAGAAGAGCTGCCAGCTCGCTTGAAAATTATCTTAGATGGTTTGTTTGAGGTGATTGATACCTATCTGCCTAACCAAGTGGCCATTGAAAAAGTGTTTGTGAATATCAATCCGCAATCCACTTTGTTATTAGGTCAAGCACGTGGCGCAGCTATAAGCGCGGCCGTCATCAGAAATCTTGTTGTAGCCGAATATACAGCGTTACAAGTCAAACAAGCCGTAGTCGGCAATGGCCATGCGCAAAAAGAGCAAGTGCAAGAAATGGTCAAACGCTTACTCAACTTACCCGCAACCCCTAAACCAGATTCAGCTGATGCTTTGGCTTGTGCCATTTGCCATGCGCATGGTGGACAAGGTTTGGGCAAACTGGCTACCGCTGGCTACCGAATACGTGGCGGACGGTTGGTTTGATGGAGCTTTGTTTTTTAAATTGACGTGGTTAAATAGACACAGTTGTTAATGCTAGTAATGATTTGGACGATGCCATGATAGGAAGATTAAACGGAATTTTGTTAGAAAAGACGCCGCCGTTGGTGTTAATCGATTGCAATGGCGTGGGCTATGAATGTGAAGTGCCGATGAGCACATTTTATAATCTACCTGCAATTGGTGAAAAAGTGGTGATGCTCACGCATTTTGTAGTGCGTGAAGATGCGCAGCTGTTGTATGGCTTTGGCAGTGACCAAGAGCGTGCCACTTTCAGGCAATTGCTTAAAGTGAATGGAATCGGTGCAAAGTCAGCACTTTCAATTTTAAGTGGCTTATCCATAGATGATCTTGTTCAAGCGGTTGCCATGCAAGATACCGCCATGCTTACACGCGTGCCAGGTGTGGGCAAGAAAACAGCCGAGCGTTTACTGTTAGAGCTGAAAGATAAATTTACAGTTGCGGGATTAAATCCAAGTAATAGCAATCAGCCAAAATCAGCCAGCAGCGATGTGCTGAATGCGCTGATTTCACTAGGCTACAATGAACGCGAGGCGTTAGCCGCTGTGAAATTATTGCCAGTAGATGCCACTGTGGCAGACGGTATTAAATTGGCATTGAAATCATTATCCAAATAAAGCGGGTATGTTTGAAGCGCATCAATCTAACATCGGAGAAATAATGAATATTTCGAGTAAATTATTTTTGGTTGTTGCGATACTTTTGCTCGCGGCTTGTGGGCAACATGACGATCATCCAGCTGAGTCAATACCAGCGACAGGTGTTGCGATGAAGTCAGCACCGACGTCAGATATGGCAAGAGCCCAAATGGCGGATAGCACAGGCGGTGGCGAAGAGTCTCTCATCGAAGTGAGTGAGCCAAGTGCCGCCAACTCAGCAGTGAAACGCTACATCGCTCTGCGCCATGCACTGACGGTAGAGACAGAAGCAGAACTAATGCAGACGGCATTTGATGCCACAGTGGCGCATTGCAAGTTGTTAAAATGTCAAATTCTGAGTGCTAATTACAATCGCGAAAAGCCATACAGCCCACCTTCTGCCAGTTTGTCCGTGCGTGTGCCACCTAGGTCGGTTGAAATATTTCTTTCTGGTTTAGCAAAAAATGCAGAAGTATTGCAGCACCATCAAGAGAGTGAAGATAAAACAGATGCTGTGATAGATGCGGAAGCGCGTATTAAAAACCTGACAGAGTTTCGCGATAGTTTACGTGCAATGCTCACTGACAAATCCGCCAAATTTAAAGACTTAATTGAGGTGCAGCGCGAGTTGGTGGATACGCAAAGCCAACTTGATACCATTCAAGGCGTGCGCAAAGTATTGGCACAAGAAACCGAATTGGTTGCTGTGAATATTGATTTTTCTGCCAAACAAGGCATTACCGAGCAAGGCTTCTTTTCACCCGTTGCACATGCGCTTAAAGAGGCTGGACATGTGATGATGGAAAGCTTTGCTGCAGTGATTACGTTCTTTGTAACGATATTGCCATGGTTGTTATTTGGCATACCTGTGCTAATTCTGGCGCGAAAACTGTGGGCTAAAATTAAAGCGAGATGGCAGAATAAGTAGTTTGAAGTAAGTCTGCGAGATTCTGGCAGCCGAGTATTTGAATGTTAAATTTAAGGCATGACCTCAATGATTAATACCAACCAAGTCACACGAATAACGCTGATCACTTTGTTGGCGATAGGCTGCATTTATGTATTGCAGCCTTTTATGGCAGCCACTTTATTTGCCGCTATATTTTGCTTATTTACTTGGCCGCTTTATCACCGATTATGGATACGCTTAGGTAAGTGGGATACTTGGGCAGCTATTATCATGACCTTATTATTGCTGATCGCCTTGATTCTGCCGATGGCATATCTTGCTATGAATTTGGCCGACTCTTCAGATCAGTTATTCAATGAGTTGGGCACTAGCTTGCAAAACGTGCAGCCAAAAATGCCTGATTGGGTGCGCAATCTACCTATTGTTGGTGAACAAATTAGCCACTCATGGGAACGCGCCACCGCCAGCCATGAAGAGTTGATGAAGTTATTACGGCAGTATTATGAACCTATGCGCGCTTTTGCTTTACGTGCGGTGCAATTGGTAGCTGGTGGATTTTTACAATTGCTGTTGGTCGTTTTTGTTGCATTTTTCTTCTATCGTGATGGTGCAAAAATTGCTCAAGGTCTGGTTACCATCGTACGCAGGCTAGGTGGCGAGCTTGGCGAAGAAATGCTAGTTCTTTCATGCAATACCGTAAAGGGCGTCATGCTGGGGGTATTTGGCACCGCTTTAGCACAATCGGCTGTGGCCATGGCTGGGTTTCTACTGGCAGGTGCGCCAGCGCCACTACTGTTAGCGTGTGCCACATTCTTCTTATCGGTTGTACCTTTAGGACCGCCTCTAATCTGGGGTGGCGCTTCATTTTGGCTTTATAGTCAAGGTGAACATGGTTGGGCAATATTTTTAGCGCTGTATGGCTTACTCGCTATAAGTACGGTGGATAATGTCGTTAAGCCGATACTTATTAGCCATTCTTCACATTTGCCACTATTGCTCATTGTGTTCGGTGTGCTTGGTGGCGCGTTAACGTTTGGGTTTATTGGCATTTTTCTTGGGCCAACATTGCTCGCGGTAGGATTTACGCTCATGTTGCATTGGATGGCCTTGCAAAACAAGAAACTGCTGGAGATTTCAGAGTGAAGATGAATCGTATTATTTCTGCTGGTGTTTATTAAAAGTTAGGGGGAACTAATGATTAATAAGGTGATTAATAAAGGTTTTTTTACATTGAGTTTTGAGGTTCTTGTAAGCTTTAACCCAGTTTTGGCGGCTGAAGAAAGGCCTCTCAAGGAAGTCTCTGAAGATGACTATATTGGTGACGTGCCTCGAGTGCTAACAGTATCTAGACTGTCGCAATCTATCGCTGATGCACCTTCAGCCGTAACAGTGATTGATCGCGAAACCATACGTGCATCTGGGATTGTTGAT
>JAYTRW010000526.1:0-2561 GCA_043745985.1 Methylotenera sp. | reverse complement strand
ATATTGCTTATGTATGCTGCCAATTAAACCGTGACTTCTTCCATCATACGAACCGCAGCTTCCATATCCACATCCACAATACGTGAAACACCAGACTCCTGCATAGTAACACCTATGAATTGCTGCGCCATTTCCATAGTTATTTTATTATGACTTACATATAAAAACTGTGTTTTCTCTGACATTTTTTTCACCATCGTGCAAAAACGCTCAGTATTGCTGTCATCCAAAGGCGCATCTACTTCATCCATTAAACAAAATGGCGCTGGATTCAATCTAAATAAAGCGAATACCAAGGCTAATGCGGTAAGTGCTTTTTCCCCGCCAGATAACAAATGTATCGTGCTGTTTTTCTTACCAGGAGGTTGTGCGAAAACTTGCATGCCCGTATCTAATATCTCTTCGCCCAAAAGCTCTAATCTTGCTTGCCCGCCGCCAAACAAAGTGGTGAACAACTCCATAAAATGGCGGTTAGCCTCATCAAACGTGGCTTGCAAACGCCCTCTTGTTTCTTTATCTATCTTACGAATGGCATCTTCCAATGTTCCGCTGGCATCTGTTAAGTCTTTGCATTGACTACCCAAATATTGCTTACGTGTTTGTTCGGTTTCTAGTTCTTGAATAGCCGCTAGATTTACCGCGCCTAGCTCTTCTACATCAATGGAGAGCCTATCGCGTTTGCTTTCTAAATCAATCACTTTAAGCTTACTCTCACCACCATTTGCCGTTAGATGCTCAGTGAGTTCAGTTTCGCTCAATTGCGATGCTGATAACTCAGCCTGACATTGTTCAAAATACAAACGCGCCTCTTGCTCACTTAAACGGCTTGCTTCTAACTTATCTCGCAAGGGATGCAACAACTGTTCGTTCTGCATGCGCATGCGCTCTTGCTGTTGCAAAGCCTGTTCACAATCACTCATTTGGTTACGTGCATTGGCCAAAGTGAGCTCTTGCTGTTGTTTATTGTTAATCGCGGTTTCTAAGTTAGCTTTTAATGCCTCCATTTTGGTGGCGGCTAATGTTGTTTCTACTTCATTGCAGCGTAATTTAAGGCTGGAATTTTCTTCAAGTAAATAATTAATTTTATTATTTAATTCATTGATATTGTTGTTATTTAACTTAATAATAAAAGATTTTTCTTGATGCGAACGCTCCAAGACTTGCAATTGATTTCGTGCTTCATTGAACGCTAACTCTGCCTGCTGTCTATTTTTATCAGCTAAGTCTTTTTCATGCTGTAACTGTTGAAGGCCCTGTGAAATCTCAGCCACCAACTGCTCTTTGAATGCAGTTTCCGTTTTGAGTTTAACTAGCTTGTCATTCGCCAATACGCTATCGGCTTGCAGTGTTTTTTCTCGTTGCAAGGCGTTCGATTGCTGCTGCTTGAGCTGTTGCAGCGCCAAGCTTAATTGATGTGCTTGCTGCGTCACTGTTTTTAATTGCACGTTACGTGTTTGATGTTCATGGCGCAAGGTTTGCAATTGCTGCTCTAGCTCACTGACTTGATTACCCGCAAGCGCTAAATTATCTTGTAAATTTGGCAGTCTTCTTACCAGTGCATCAAGTTGAGCCTGTCTTTCCAGCACGCCGTGCAACATAGATTGTGCGCCAAAGTAGCTCACACTTTGCGCGGTATATATGTCGCCTTGTTTGTTCACCAAGTACTCACCGTAAGCCAAGGTTTTACGTGCAACATTAACATTCACCCCATCCTTAAGAGCATATGCGCCTGCCAACCAATCTTGCAGTACAGCTTGCAGGTCTGGTGTTATTTTTTCTACAAATGAATAAAGTGAAGTTTGGTTCAAATTAGCCACAGCATTGTCCACAGTAACTAAGTCAGCCGTGATGGCTAAACTTAGCGCACTGGGCGGCCTATTAGCGGGCAGCTTAGCAGTTGCAGTGATTTCAGAAGTTATAAGCGCATTTAACCTAGCACCCAAAACTGATTCGAGAGCGGTTTCCCAGCCTAACTTGATGCTAATTTTTTGCCAAATACGCACATTGTTATCTAGCCCAGCATTTTTTAGCCAGCTTGATAGCGCTGCCTCATTATTACCATTGCGCATGGTTTGCTGAATTTTATTTAAAGAACCTATCTCAGCTTCCAATAAATTCAACTCTCGTTGCTGAGCTAAATAAGCATCTCGACTTGCTTTAAGTGACAAGTTAAGAGATTGCTCATTTCGTAATACGTCAGCGGCATGCTTTTCTAAACTAGCAATCTCAGCTTCAGCTTTAGCCAATTGCGATTCTTTCTCTGCCAGTACTTCATCAGATGGAAATTGAATACTATTCAAACTCTGCTGCAAGCGCTGCAACTGATCGTTTGTTTCAGTTAAGGTGCGCGCAATATGCCCAATATTAGCCTGCTCTAATTTCAAGCGCTGTTCAGCTTGAGTTAGCGCTGCTTGGCTAGCGTTAAAGGTCGTCAATGCTTGTTGATAAAGGTCGGATAAAGCTGGAACAGCATCACGCGCTTCTTTTATCACTAATTCAGCCGCTGAAAAATCTGTATTCGCTAATTGCAATTCATTATTAGCGCTTAATAAACTTTCTTG
>JAYTRW010000525.1:0-2561 GCA_043745985.1 Methylotenera sp. | reverse complement strand
TGCTTCACGAAGTTGCAAGGCCTCTTCTAAACAGGCGACAGCAAAACCATCGACTTCACCTTCTATGGATTTAGCACAATGTATAGCACCATGACCATAAGCATTGGCTTTAACTACGGCCAAGGCTTTGCCACCATGCAACTGCTTAGCAACACGGTAATTATGCCTAAATGCATCTAAACGAATATGGGCGATTGCTGGGCGTGACATGACTATTTAATTCACTTTAAGTTAGTTTAATTTGAGTTAATTTACTTTGGGTTATCGAGTGCTATTAAACGCTACTATTGGACCTTGAGATTATTTAAATCTAGAGATTATTCAACATAGGGCTTGTTTGAACGCATTTATTGTAGCGACTTCCAGCATATCGACCAAGCGACAAATCGTCTGTTTGAATAGCTGGTTGATGATTTGCAAGTAAATCGGCCAGCACTTGTCCTGAACCGCATGCCATTGTCCAACCCAGTGTGCCGTGGCCAGTATTGAGCCAAACATTATTGTATACGGTCGAAGCTTTGCCTATGATAGGTGTGCCGTCTGGCGTCATCGGGCGTAGACCAGTCCAGAACAGTGCTTGCGAAGTATCGCCAGCGTCAGGGAATAGTCCATTTAACACCATCTCTAAGGTTTCACGCCTACGTGGATTTAAGCTTAAATCAAAGCCAGCTAACTCTGCCATACCTCCCACACGAATACGATTATCGAAGCGGGTAATGGCCACTTTATAAGTTTCATCCATGACGGTAGATATAGGCGCAGCATCATTGTTAATAATTGGCACAGTGAGCGAATAACCTTTAACTGGATAGACTGGAATATCTAAGCCCATGCCTTGCATCAATTGACGCGAATAACTACCAAGTGCAACCACATACTGATCAGCTTCCAATACTTCACTACCGTTTTGCGTGCTGATTTCTACACCAGTCAGCTTTCCATGACTCGTTAGCAATCGATTAATAGTGACGTCTTGTCTAAATTTAACCCCTAGTTTTTGGGCTTCTTTCGCCAAGTTAGTGGTAAATATCTGGCAATCGCCAGTTTCATCATGCGTCAGACGCAAGCCACCTAATAGATTATCTTTTACCGATACCAAACCTGGCTCTACTTTAACGCAAGCCGCTGGATCTAAATGTTCAAACGGCACACCCATTCGACTTAATACGGCAATATCTTTGGCCTCTGCATCTAGTTGTTTTTGCGTACGAAATACCTGCAAAGTACCTTGCGTACGGGCTTCGTAAGCAATGCCCGCATCAGCACGAAGCTCACCCAAGCAATCACGGCTATATTCAGCCAAACGTACCATGCGCTCTTTGTTGAGGTCGTAACTCTTAGCATTGCAGTTTTGCAATAACTTAAGCGTCCATTCAAGCTGCCACAATGACCAATCAGGCTTTAGTGCAAGCGGTGAATGGCGCTGAAATATCCACTTTAGCGCTTTCATCGGTACACCTGGTGCCGCCCAAGGCGCAGAGTACCCAGGTGATATTTGCCCAGCATTGGCATAGCTAGTTTCTAAACCTACGGCTGGCTGCCGATCTATTACAGTGACATCAAATCCTTTTTTTGCTAAATAGTAGGCGCTTGTTACGCCTACTACACCAGAACCCAATACCAACACCCGCATGACGACTCTCCACTAAAGTATTAACACGGCATTAAGAATATATTCTCATAAAACATTAACTAACATTCAGTTAATAAAAGCCTGTAAGTGCTAGTTTATTGACTAATACCAATAGCTTTTATCTAATTAATGACAATTAAAAAGTTAATTTCACTTAAATTATTCATTAAGTGAATATCAATCTCCAAATTTATGACTTATTATAGTTTTTACATTATTTAATGGGAAATAAATCATGCGAATTCGTACCCATGCTGTTCGTGAGCTTGATCGAATAGACTTGAAAATTCTATCCGTGCTGCAGGAAAATGCCCGTATCCCAATTACAGAACTTGCAGAACGCGTGGGTCTTTCGGTGACGCCATGCGGGGAACGTGTCAAAACTTTAGAAAAAGAGGGGGTGATTCTAGGCTACCATGCCCGCCTAGACCCACACTCACTCGGCTTAGGCTTGTTAGTATTTGTTGAATTAAAACTTTCAACCAAATCTGGTGCTATTTTCGGCAAATTCAAACAAGAAATACTCAAGCTGCCCAGCGTGCTTGAGTGCCACTTAGTGTCAGGTGACTTTGATTATTTAATTAAAGCACGTATCGCACAAATGGCAGATTACCGAACCTTACTGGGCGATATATTACTCACACTGCCAGGCGCACAAGAGTCTAGAAGTTATATCGTGATGGAAGAGGTTAAAGAAGGTTTTGCGCTACCGTTAGCGGAAACCAAAGACTAAGTTATCACTAAAAAAGTGGCTCCAAGCAAATAATCTAAATGGCTCTTGCTTCATGTCCAATATAAGAAAACAATGCTATTGTATTGTTAGAAATATTGAACCTAGCCATAAAATTAGACAAGCAACCCCTCAATACTTTTGTAATACTTTGCTTCAAAGTCGACAGGGCTAATCCAGCCGTTAGTTGCATGTCGG
>JAYTRW010000524.1:0-8117 GCA_043745985.1 Methylotenera sp. | reverse complement strand
GAACGGACCAAAATCAAAAAAGCGCAGGAAGAGTTTCGTGAGCGTAACGAAAAAGATCGCGCTACTTTTAATTTGGAATACAACAGCTCTGGCACGCTAAAAGGTAAAGAGTTTGAAAAGTATCAGCTTTACCGTGAGCAACAAGGTAAATGCTTATATTCATTAGAGCCATTTGAACTCAATCGCTTATTTGAGTTGGGCTATGCCGAGATTGACCACGCTTTGCCTTTCTCACGCAGTTTTGATGAAAGCAAAAATAACAAGGTGCTGGTATTTGCGAAAGAAAATCGCGATAAAGGCAACCGCACCCCTTATGAATACTTGGGTGGTGCAGAAAATAGCGAGCGTTGGCATCGTTACGCCACATTTGTTGAAACTAATAAAACTTATCGCCAAGCCAAGCGCAGCCGATTACTTAAAAAAGACTTTGATGCAAAAGAAGCAGAAGGCTTTAGAGAGCGCAATTTAAACGACACGCGCTATATTTGCCGCTTTTTCAAAAACTATGTAGAGCGCTATTTGCAGTTAGCTGAAACCAGTGAATCTAAACGTTGTGTAGTGTTAAGTGGCCAAATGACAGCTTTTTTACGTGCGCGTTGGGGCTTAACCAAAGTACGCGCTGATAGCGATAGGCATCATGCTTTAGATGCGGTGGTGGTAGCTGCCTGTAACCACAGCATGGTGCAACGACTATCTAATTATTCGCGCCGTAAAGAGCTGGAAAAAGTGCGTGAAGGCTTCGTAGATGTTGAAACTGGCGAGGTACTGAATGCGGCGATGTTTGACCAATTGAGTGCGCACTTTCCAAACCCGTGGGAAAATTTTCGCCATGAATTAGAAGCACGATTAAAAACTGACGATATTGCATTATTGCAAACTGAGCTGGAAAAATTAGGCACTTACACTACAGATGAGTTAGTTGTAGTAAAGCCGTTATTTGTATCGCGGGCGCCACAGCGGCGTAATGGCGGTGCGGCGCACAAAGAGACGATTTATGGGCAACCTAAGCGCTTAAAGGCGCAAGGCGGCGTGACACAAAAAATTGCGGTCACTAACCTTACACTTAAAGATATGGATAAGTTGATAGAACCGCACCGTAATGAAAAACTGTATGCGGCGATTGGCGAATGGGTGGTTAAACGTGATGCTAAGGAAAAACGCGCAAAAGAGATTGAAGCAAGCGCTGGCCGTGGCAAAGAAAAGCGAGCGCTTACTCATAGCGAAAAAGCAGAAATTGACGCATTGCGCGCGTTGCCACGCAAACCGACTAACGATGATAGGCAAGGCCCGGTGGTACGTAAAGTTACTGCGGTGATTGATAAATTGTCCGGTATACCTATTCGAGGCGGTGTTGCTAAAAATGACACCATGTTGCGGGTGGATGTGTTTACTAAAGCGAGTAAGTTTCATCTAGTACCTATTTATGTGCATCATGCGGTGGTGAAAGAGTTGCCTAATCGGGCGATTGTTCAAGGTAAAGATGAAGCAGGGTGGACGTTAATTGATGACAGCTTTGAGTTTTGTTTCTCAATTTATCCGAATGATTTTGTGGAAATTGAGTTTAATGGCAAGCCTAAAATAGCTGGTTATTACAGTAGCTGTCATCGAGGAACGGCAGCCCTCAATATCTGGGCGCATGATAGAAATAAAGCAGTGGGTAAGGATGGTGTTGTTGAGGGTGTTGGTGTGAAAGTAGCGAAATCAATTAAGAAATTCAATGTGGATGTTCTAGGCAATATTTACCCAGCTCCAAAAGAAGAGCGTCGTGGTCTGGCGTAGCGTAGTCATCTCGCAGCCCGCCAAGCTCAAACGCGAGCATTTTTCGTTGGTAATTGAGCAGGCGCAATCTGCGCGCGTGCCGTTTGAGGATATTGCGGTCATCATACTCAATAACCGCGAAATCACTATTACGCACCCTGTGTTATCGGCTTGTGGTGAATATGGCATTGGTCTTTATTCCACAGGTGATAATCACCAACCTAATGGCGTGTTTTTGCCTTTTCTCAGCCATAGTCGCGCAACGCGTATGATGCGCTTACAGCTCAATTTAGATAAGCCGCAAGCCAAGCGGGCATGGGCAGAGGTGGTCAAAGTTAAAATTAGCAATCAAGCCAAATGTTTGCAGCTTGCAAAGCATACTTTAGAAAAGACTAGTGATGTTGCGCGGTTAGAGTCTTACGCCAGTCGCGTACGATCTGGCGACAGTGAGAATATGGAAGCGCAAGCCAGTAGTTATTATTTTCCACAACTATTTGGCAAAGGTTTTTATCGTGCCAAAGATTGCTGGGTGAACGGTGCGCTGGATTATGGTTACGCCATTATTCGAGGCGCAATCACGCGGGCGCTGGTCGCGCATGGGTTCCAGCCCAATATCGGCTTATTTCACCGTAGTGAGCAAAACGCATTTAACTTGGCAGATGACTTAATTGAGCCGTATCGCGCCTTAGTTGATTTGCATGTGTTTAAAAGTATCAATCCACATGCGGATTCAGCCGCAGAACTTACGCCTGCTGATAAAGTGGCGCTAGTAGCTTTGTTAAATGCAGATGTTGCCATGCCGCGCGGCACCATGAGCGTGTTATCCAGCATAGAGCAAGTCACGGAATCGTTAGTCAGGCTGTTTGAAGGCGCAAATGAAAGTGTGCTGGAAATGCCCGTGTTAATCGGTTTGCAACAGCATGTGTTTGAAATGTAACGCGTAAATGAGCATAGAGACGCGACGATATATGCGTATGCTCGTATTTTTTGATTTACCTATGGTCACTAAGCCTGAGAAAAGGGCTTACACACTGTTCCGCCGTTTTTTGCTCAATGACGGCTACGATATGATTCAATTTTCAATCTACGGGCGCATTGTCAATGGTCGAGATGCCGAAACCAAGCACATGCAACGTTTAGTTTCTAACCTACCACCTAATGGCTCAGTGCGCATGCTCACCGTGACAGAAAAGCAATATGCCAGCATGAAATTGCTAGTTGGGTTGCCCCATTTTCAGGAAAAAGCGATTAAAGCGAATCAAATGTTGCTGTTTTAGGCGTGTTTTAAAAATAAGAAACCCTGCTAAGCGTTGCCTAGCAGTGTTCTCATGAGAGCCTATTGTAAATCATCTGGGGTGAGAGAGGGAACTACAACTCAGCTTGCATGTCATTGATACACCTATCGATTGTAAATCATCTGGGGTGAGAGAGGGAACTACAACTAAAGAGGAAGGCATTACTAGTAAGCCAGGATTGTAAATCATCTGGGGTGAGAGAGGGAACTACAACCGCGCGCCTGCTCACGACTCGTAATGCCTAATTGTAAATCATCTGGGGTGAGAGAGGGAACTACAACATCTTAGCGGCTACTACTCCACTCTTGCTAGCGTTCTTTTTAGCTTTGTTCGTTTTTAACAAAGCTAAAAAGAACGCCTAAAATAGCTTAACACTTATAAATTCAAACTCCTGCCGCCATCTACAGCCAATACGTGTCCAGTGATAAAAGGTGCATCTGTGACCAAAAATTTCACGGCTTTCGCTACATCTTCTGCCTCGCCTACTCGTTTAAGCAGCGTTTGGTTGATGACGCGTTGACGATAAACCTCATCAAATTGGGGATTGTTTTCTGGCCATTGTACAGGGCCTGGCGCGACTGCATTGACGCGCACTTCAGGGCTTAATTCGTGTGCTAATGACTTGGTAAGTGTGACTAACCCAGCCTTTGCAACACTGTAAACAATGTAGCCTTTTTTCGGGCGCTCTACGTGCATATCAGTAATGTTGACAATGCAGCCATGGTTTTTGCGTAGTTCTGGCGCGGCTGCTTGCGATAAAAACAGGGGTGCTTTTAAATTGCTGCCTACTAAGTCTTGCCATTTAGCTTCATCAATCTCGCCGATTTCAGTTGGGTAGTAAGTGGATGCATTATTGATGAGCACATCTAAGCGCCCAAAGTGGCTAATGGTTTCGCTAATTAAATTAGGTAAGCTGGCGATATTTAATAAGTCACCTTGAATAATCGCTACAGAATTTGGGCGTTGCAAACTTAATTCAGCTTGCAAGGCGCGAGCTTCTTTGATCGAGCTTTTATAATGAATCATCAAGTTGAAGCCATCCGCATGCAAGCTGCGACAGATGGCCGCGCCCACGCGTTTTGCCCCGCCAGTAATGAGTACCACTTTATTTATGTTGTTTGTCACCACGCATTAATCCAATCTTGATTGTTAGCTATTATAATCTAAGTCTATGAATACATTGCCCACACCTTCAGTTGAAGCCCAAAAACATAGTCAACAACTTATCACGTTGATTCAAGAGACCATCAATGCACAAAAAGGTTGGATAAGTTTTGCCGAATTTATGCATTTAGCGCTTTATGCCCCAAGCTTAGGTTACTACAGCGCAGGCAGCCAAAAGTTTGGCGACAGCAAATACGGTGGGGGAGATTTTGTTACGGCACCAGAAATTTCGCCGCTGTTTGCGCAAACGCTTGCTAATCAAATCTTACAAGTGTTGAATTTAACGCAGGGCAATATTCTAGAGTTAGGCGCAGGCACAGGAAAATTAGCCGCCGATATTTTGTTAACGTTGGCAGAGAAGAACGCCGCGCCAGCGAAGTATTTCATACTAGAAGTAAGTGACCACTTACGCCAAGTGCAGCTAGAGACCTTGCAAAAAAGATTACCTGAAAACTTAGTCCAGGGCGTGGAGTGGCTTAGGGAGTTGCCTTCAAGCTTTAATGGCGTGATTGTAGGTAACGAAATATTAGATGCGATTCCAGTACACATTATGCATGTAAAAGGTGATGGTATATATGAGCGCGGCATAGCCAATGAGTCTGAGGAGTTCATTTGGCAAGATAATGTTTTGAATGAGGCAGGTTTGTTAAATATTGTCAGTAAGCTCAATTTGCCAGAAGGTTACGTGACGGAAGTTTGCCTGTCTGTGAGCGGATTGATTGCCAGCCTTGCCCATAGCTTGCAGCAAGGTGTTATTCTGATGATTGATTATGGGTTTTCTGCCCGCGAGTATTATCACCCGCAGCGCAATCAAGGCACGCTTATGTGCCATTATCAGCACTATGCGCATAGCGAACCTTTAATCAATATTGGTTTACAAGACATTACAGCGCATGTTGATTTCACTAGCATTGCTCATGCAGGCGTGAATCATGGTTTGGCGTTGAGTGGCTTTTGCAGCCAAGCACAGTTTTTAATGAACTGCGGTATCTTAGCGTTGATGTCACAAGTATCGCCGCATGACATGGCTCGCTATGCACCACTTGCAGGCGCAGCGCAGAAATTATTATCTCCCGCAGAAATGGGTGACTTATTTAAGGTGATTGCCTTAAGTAAAAATATTGATGAGCCTTTGATCGGTTTTGTTTCAGGTGATAAATCTCATACACTTTAATGAATCAGCATTGATATAATGCGCACTATGACAAAATTAAACCAACCCGAAGAATCTCCAGTTTTAGATACGGCTTTAGATGCAGATAACGAAGCCTTAAAAGGCCGTCGCATTCGCAGCTTTGTGTTGCGCCAAGGTCGCGTTACCAAAGGGCAGGCGCACGCTTTGGAAGTGGGTCGGCCGAAATTTGGCATTGATTACGCGCCAGAAATCATCGATTTAAACGCAAAATTTAATCGCGTAGATAGTAAGAAGATATTGGAAATCGGTTTTGGTATGGGTGAAACTACGGCAAAGATCGCCCAAACTTTACCTGAATGTGATTTTCTGGCGGCTGAGGTACATACGCCAGGCGTTGGCGCCCTACTTAAGTTAATTGAAGAGTCAGCGCTTACTAACATACGAATTATTCAGCATGATGTAGTCGATGTGCTGCAAAATATGTTGGCTGATGCCAGCTTAGATGGCGTACATATTTTCTTCCCCGACCCTTGGCATAAAGCACGCCACCATAAACGTCGTTTGATTCAGGCTGGTTTTGTAAAGTTACTGTGCAGCAAGCTTAAAGTTGGTGGTTATTTACATGTGGCAACCGATTGGCAAGAGTATGCAGAATGGGTGCTAGAGGTATTAAATGCTGAGTCGCAATTAAAAAACACCGCGGAAGCTTATGCTGAAAAGCCTAGTTATAGACCGCTCACCAAGTTTGAAAATCGTGGAATAAAGCTCGGGCATGGCGTTTGGGATATGGTGTTTAAGCGTCAATAAAGCACTCTGGTTATTAGTCTCGATAACGCGTACGTTATTGAGAGCTGTTTATTCAGCATCTTTATCATCTACAAGATTAAACGACTTACGCACTAAATCCTCAGGCGTTTCCGCAAACAACCACTTACCAATCACAGCTTCAGCTTCTTCCACACCTTGTTTTTTCAGACTAGAGAATAGCTGAATGGTACATTCGCTATGGTAATGATTGCCCCATGTTTCAATAAGCTCTTTGCGTATTCTATTGAGCGTAAGCGAGGCTTCGCCACGAGATAATTTATCAGATTTTGTGAGTAGCACATGCACGGGTTTGCCGCTCGGGCAAAACCAATTCAACATTTGACGGTCCAGCGGCGTCAGTGGATGGCGGCTATCCATCACTAATACTAAGCCACCTAAACTTGAACGCTCACCCAAATAGCGAGCTAAAACGTTTTGCCAGTGCGCGCGCATGGCCTCTGGCACTTTTGCGTAACCATAGCCAGGTAAATCGACTAGATGTCTGTCATTACCTAAAGTGAAAAAGTTAATGAGCTGTGTGCGGCCAGGTTGCTTACTCACGAAAGCTAGGCGATTATGATTGGCAAGCGTATTAAGGGCGCTCGACTTACCCGCATTTGAGCGACCTGCAAAAGCCACTTCAATGCCGCTGGCAGGCGGTAGATCGCGTAAATGGTGTGCTGAAATAAAAAAAGCAGCATTTTGAAACAAGGGCATGAAAATCCAATTCTTTTGGGTGTAACTTAGGCGTTATTTTCGTCAATACAGCCTTGCTTATATCTCGCTATTTAGAATTTAGTGAGGGGAAGCTTAATGTTGTATTTAGCGACGCGATAAACAATAGTGAAAAATGCTATCACGAATAGGTGATTTTCGCTAAAATAGCGCGTTAATTGATTGAATAATTTAGATTAGTCGCAGAAGTCCAATGGAAATCTGAGTGACATGCAGTAAGTTTTGCGTAAGTATTTTTGATAATTGGGAGCGGTAATGCAATTTCGTCATGTTTTAAGCTTAAGTTCAGTAAGAGTTAATTTAACTGGTTTAATGGTAAGTGCTTTATTTAGTTTGTCTGCACATGCGGCAGCTACCGCAGAAAAGCCAGCAGAAGCTGCGCCAGCGACAACGAAAACTGCTGAACAGATTGTCGGCGCTGTGTGTTCTGCTTGTCATGGTACTGATGGTAACAGTGTGATTACTGCTAATCCTAAATTGGCAGGTCAGCATCCTGAGTATTTGGTTAAACAGTTAACGGAATTTAAATCAGGTAAGCGTGCAAATGCAGTCATGTCAGGTATGGCATCGGCATTGAGTGATGAAGAGATGAAAAATCTTGCAGCTTACTTTTCAAATCAAAAAATTAAATTAGGTGCGGCTAAAACTAACGGCGCTGGTTCATTAGGTGAAAAAATCTATCGTGGCGGCATTGCGGCAACTGGCGTGCCAGCTTGTGCAGCGTGTCATGGCGCAACTGGCTCAGGTTTACCTAAACAATTTCCACGTTTAGGTGGGCAGCATACTGATTACGTATTAACGCAGTTAAGAACTTTTAGAACAGGTGAACGTGCAAATGCACCGATGATGATGACCATTTCTACAAAAATGACAGATGCAGAAATGGCGGCAGTAGCTGATTATATTCAAGGTTTACGTTAGTCAGAAATATTCTATCCCTAAGCAGGGAAAAGTTTATGAAAGGGTTCATCAGAGTGATGAGCCCTTTTTTTATTTCCATCTCAATTTCTCTCAATAAGGTAGAGTTTTATCTTCTTCCACCATTTCTAATCTAAAACGTACTTCACCATCCTGATTATCCACAAGGCTTAATTCGTAACCCGCATTCTTTGCCTGCTGCGCTGCATGAAACAGCCCAACACCTAGGCCATTCTTTGAGCTTATATGTGATTTGAATAAACGTTCAACGACATTTTTAGGCACTGCAGAGCCTGTATCTGTCA
>JAYTRW010000523.1:0-2601 GCA_043745985.1 Methylotenera sp. | reverse complement strand
TCGCCATTTGACGTAAGAATTTCATGGCTACTTTGGGTTCATCTAACAGTAGCGTTTCAATATTATCTGGGTAAATGAGAATGACGTCGGCTTGTTTCGAACTTACAGCCGCGTCTGCAATCGCTGGCTTATTAGTGAGCATCGCCATTTCACCAAAGTACTCCCCAGCTTCTATTGTGCGTAGGAGCCTGCCATTTTTCAGCAATTGCACCTGACCACTCACCAAGTAGTGCAGATTGCGAGTTAAATCGCCTTGCTTAAAAATGAACTCACCTTGCTGATAGCTTCTGCCATAACGCTGCATTAACTTTTCTAAGTAATTTGTTTGAGGTTTGGATTGTGGCTCTTGTTGATTGTCTGCGAACAATCCTTTTAATATCAGCACGTCTTTTTTGCGCAATGTAGCAATGAGCTCTGTGCCAAGTAAAAATACTGAAAAGTTAAAATATAGCCAAGTAATTGAGATGAATAGATTCTTCATGCTGCCGAATACCGAGCCATAAGATTCATTCAGCGACAAGTAAAAGGTAAATGCTGGTCGCATCAATAACCACAGCACGGCCGTGAATAGGGCGCCAATCAAATTATGTTTTAAGTTTAATCGAACGGGGAAAAACACAAAATAGAAGGCGGCTATCAGCAGCGTGGTTAGTGCCAGTGAAGTGAGTGCAACAATAATATCGTATTGAAAGAACTGGTGATTTGCGCCCAAAAAGGTAATCACTTTTTCTAACATAAGGCCCGCAAAGGTGAACAGAAAGAATAGCACCAACATGCCGATGACGGCGATGATGTCTTTTAGCTTGCGCCGAATATAAGACGGCGCTTCAACTAATGTGGCAATGGTGTAAAAACTGGTGCGCATAGCGCTTGCTAATGGCGTCACTGTCCAAAGCAGCACAAATAGCCCCGCAGCGCCCCAAGCTGCCTTTTGCTGAGCCGTGTTGTAGACCTCTACCATGATCGCGCTGCTGAATTTTGGTGCTAAGTTACCTGTAATGATTGCAAGTTTGACCACCGCATAATCTGAGGTAAATACTAAGTGGCTGAGCAGAAAGAACAAAAGTAACACCAGGGGAATCAACGCAAACATCGCATAAAACGATAACGAAGCCGATAAACCTAATACGTTATGCCGACGAAAAGCATCAAACATTTCATGCAAGACAAACAGCGGCGTGCTGTAACGCTGCTTGTCATAAGCCTCCCGCGGCTTGTTGATCGCGCTTTGTAGGCTTGATTGCTGTTTGGTGTTGGCTTCTTCTTTCATCATTATTTGAGTATGCAGCCTATATATTGAGTGATTTGAATTTTTCAGTCGCAGCCACTAAAACCGAGGTAATGCCAGTTTCCATTGCTGAATGCCCGGCATCTTCAACCATATGAAAATTAGCATGCGGCATCGCTTGGCTAAGCTCCCAAGCGGTAATCGGTGGGCACACCATATCATAGCGTCCCTGAACAATGTCTGTTGGTATATGCCCTAGCTTGGCTTTAGCTTCAGCCAGTAAATCGCGCTGACCAACAAAACAGTTATTCTGTATATAATGTATTTGTACTCTAGCGCGTGCAAGCTCAACTTCTCCGTTAATCTCACTACTTGGCGCAGCTGGTCTTGGCAATAAACTCATAATGCTACTTTCAAATGTATTCCAGCGGATGGCTGCTGGAATACTACTCTTTGTATCATTGGAGAAAACAAGCTGCTCATATTCCTCAATAGGGTTATGCCTTTTATTAACGGGTAAGTATGCACATAAAGATTCCCATGGCTCTGGAAAGAACGCCTGTACTTGACCTAAAAACCAATTAAGTTCGGACGGGCGGCTTAAGAAAATGCCACGCAGTATTAATCCCGCTACTCTGTCTGTATGCTGTAAAGCATAAGCCAAAGCTAAGGTGCTGCCCCATGAGCCGCCAAATACCAACCACTTATCAATGTTTAGCGCTGCACGAATCGCATCAATATCACTTACTAAATCATCTGTAGTGTTTTGCTCAATCTCACCTTGTGGTTCGCTTCTACCGCAACCGCGCTGGTCAATTAAGATAATGCGATAGTGTGCGGGGTCAAAAAAGCGACGTTGCGTAGGGCTGCAACCACTACCCGGGCCACCATGTAAAAAAACGACAGGACTTCCTATTGGATTTCCACAAACTTCATAATATATTTCATGAAGATTTCCTGCTTTTAAAGTGAATTTCTCAAAATTATTGACTTCAGGATACAAATTGTAAGTTTTATTTTGCATAACAAAAAAGATGCTTTCTAATTGATTTTAAATGACTTTTAATAAATATTAACATTATCCAGTCTGACTCTAAACACTTATTTTAAAAAATGTAGAACTAATTGTAAGTAAATTGTAACTAATGTATTGCAATTCGTGTGTGACTAGAATATAGTGCTGTACGCACATGAAAATGTGATGACAAATAGTATCAATTAGTTGCTAGAAAATTTGAGATAACATCAAAAACTTCAACAAGTAAAAGAGATTATTTATAAACCCTTAGTAGTTCAACTTTGGAGATTAATATGCAAATCAACAAGATCAAATTAGCATTAGGTTTGGTTGCAGGTCTTTCAGCGGCAATGCC
>JAYTRW010000522.1:0-2612 GCA_043745985.1 Methylotenera sp. | reverse complement strand
CCTACTAGCAAAACTTAAATTAAATGATCAAATCAAAGCCTCTCGTTAGTATTATTAAAACCTTGCAAGGTATAGGCCATCGCATGGTTGAGCGCATTTGGCGTTTAGGAGCTGGCGCTAGATTATTCTTTCTAACGATTGTTTATTCTGGTGAAAGTTTTAAACGATTTCACCTAACCATGCGTGAGATTTACTCAACGGGTGTCATGTCACTGTTGATTATTATTGTGTCAGCATTTTTCGTAGGCATGGTCTTAGCTTTGCAAGGCTACAATACTTTGCAGAAGTACGGCTCATCTGAGGCTATAGGGGTTTTAGTTTCGCTGTCCCTAGTCCGCGAGCTAGGGCCTGTCGTGACTGCTTTGTTGTTTGCAGGGCGCGCTGGTACAGCGATTACTGCTGAAATTGGTTTAATGAAGACAACTGAGCAGCTTTCAGCGATGGAAATGATGGCCGTCAATCCAATCGCACGAGTGGTTGCGCCAAGATTTTGGGCGGGTGTGATTTCTATGCCGATTTTGGCGACTTTATTCTCTATGGTCGGTATATTGGGTGGCTATATCGTAGCGGTACCACTCATCGGTGTAGACGAGGGTGCATTTTGGTCGCAAATGCAGGCCAATGTGGATTTTCAATCGGATATTGTGAACGGCATCATTAAGAGTCTAGTGTTTGGCGTTGCCTGCACAATGATTGCTTTATTTGAAGGTTTTGATGCTCCGCCAACTGCAGAGGGTGTGAGTCGAGCAACAACCCGCACGGTGGTGATTTCATCGTTGACTGTATTAGGTTTAGATTTTGTTTTAACGTCTTTTATGATGGTAATTTAGCAATTTAAGCTATAAAAAATGACTAAGACATACTAAAACCAAAAAATTAGTAAATTGAGGGGATGCTAAGTGGATAGAACTAAAATTGATTTATGGGTAGGGATTTTTGTGGCGTTGGGCGTTGTTGCCTTGCTGGGTCTTGCTATGAAAGTTGGCAATTTAACCTCTGGGAAAATTGGTGAAACTTATAGTGTGACAGCAGCTTTTGAAAATGTAGGCAGTTTAAAACCACATGCGCCAGTCAAGAGTGCAGGCGTTGCAGTGGGGCGCGTTGATAGCATCGCATTTAACAGCAAAACTTATGAAGCTGTCGTTACAATTAAAATCGATAAACGCTATAGTTTTCCTAAAGATACGTTTGCCAATATTTATACAGCTGGATTGTTAGGCGAGCAGTATGTTGGCTTAGAGGCTGGTGGCGACGAAGATGTGTTAAAAAATGGTGATAAAATTGCCAAAACACAAGATGCGGTTGTGCTAGAAAAAATGATAAGCCAATTCTTGTTTAGTAAAGCTTCAGAAACCGATAAGGATGCAAAAGCATCAACTCCCGCAAGTGAGCCAGAAGTTAAGCCAGCAGGGGCTAAGTCAACCGAACTAGGTGATGCGCCGTTCTAATGAGCTGCGCTGAGATGTTCTATTAAGGCGCATCAGCTTATAATTTAAATTAAATATCGAATCAAAAAAGGATTCAAATGAAATCAGTTTCAAAAATTTTAGTAGGTATCAGTTTTCTTGCCAGTTTATATGCTGGCTTAGCTAATGCGGATGTGGCGCCAGATGCGCTCGTGAAGCAAACCGCAGATGATGTATTGGCTGTCATTAAAAATGATAAAGAGATCCAAGCTGGTAATCAGCAAAAACTATACGCAGTGGCAGAAGAAAAGATTTTACCTAACTTTGATTTTGACCGAGTATGTCGCATGGTGCTTGGTAAAAACTGGAAAGCTGCCACGCCTGAGCAGCAAGCAAGTTTTCAGAAAGAGTTTCGTAGCTTATTGTTACGCACTTACTCTATAGCGCTGGGTAAATATAAAGACCAAGTCATTGAATATAAGCCTATGCGTACTGAGCCAGATGCAAAAAATGTGACTGTGAAAACTCAGATTATGCAATCAGGTGGACAACCCATTGCAGTGGATTACAGCTTGGTTAAAAATGGACCCAGCTGGAAAGTCTACGATATTGTGATTGAAAACGTGAGTTTGGTAACAAATTATCGTAGTCAATTTAGCAATGAAATTCGTCAAAATGGTATTGATAGTTTAAATGCTAAGTTGGCTGATAAAAATAAAAATGCTGGTCTTAAGTAAGTTTAAAGTCTAAATATGGCTGAATTGCTACAACCTAATATTGCTGAACGTATTACAGAGCTTGCTAATAAATGGCATGTGTCTGGCGACGTGTTGGTCGATAACGCAAATCTGATATTAAGCCATAGCGCTACATTTACAATGAGCGGTGAAATTGAAGTCGATTTTAATGCAGTGGGTAATGTAGATACTTCAGCTTTGAGCTTAATGTTAGAGTGGCAACGTCGTGCTGTCGCGGAAAATTGCAAAATTAAATTCACTAACTTACCTGAAAGTTTGTCTAGTTTGGCAGATTTATACGGCATAGAAGATTTTATTCCGTTAAGTTTTCATTAAGACTACGCTTCTTCAGTGCTATGTTAAATGCTTACTTGTTGTAATTTTTAAAAGTATCACCATATAGTAGTTAATCATTACGGCTTGTTCATGAACAAGCCGTAATTCATTTAACTGATGACTATAAAATTGA
>JAYTRW010000521.1:0-8220 GCA_043745985.1 Methylotenera sp. | reverse complement strand
GTTAGGGTTCAAATGCCCTGCGGAGTTGTTCACACCAGACGCATTTGATTTTAGGCAGCATCATGCTGCACTTCTTGCACTTCAACCTTGAAACCGCCTAGGTTTTAAATCAATTAAAGCTACTTTATTAATTTCAATGCTTGGTTTTTTCAGCTTAACAGCTGCGACACAAGCTAGTGCTGCATGTAGTTTAGTTTCAACAAAGGACAGTACACCTCTAGCAGTTAAGGCTGTGGATACGGACTCCGCAGAAGCAAAATCATTTTTAGAAACTTGGATTAACCCATACACAAAAGCCTATGCAGCAAATCCAGATTTAATTAAAGCGGGTGGGGAAAAAATTATTTGGATATAACGGATGCTCAGGTTGCCATGGCGGTAAATTAGAAGGTGTGATGGCCCCTGCATTAAATAAGCAGGGTGGACAGGGCGCATATGACACAAAATGGGTTTATGCAAAGAACTCTACCGATAAAGGTATGTTTGAAACAGTCTCTGGTGGTACGCCAGGTATTTCAGGCGGCTTAATGCCTGTTTGGCATGTGCATCAGCCAGATCACGTAGGCGATGGCTTATCAACAGATGAGATTTTAAAAATTATTGCTTATATACGCACGGAACACAAAGGCGATGGTGATAAAGATTGGTTAAAGTAACTTATTAACAACGTTATAACCTCAGTTAGAGTGTTGACTAAGCTGTAATTAATTCAGCGGCTATTGTATAATCGTAATCGCTGTTTTATTTAACTAAGCAATGGTAAGAATAATTACTAACGTAGTATTTGAAATTGAAGTGTCAACCAATTAAATAATAAGTACGTTAGATGAAAACACGTTCAGTAATGTGTTTGCAAAAATGATCGTAGCAAAATTTATTACAATAAGGAGATGATATGTTAGGTTTTAAATCAGTTAAAGCTGCGTTATTAATTTCAATGCTTGGTTTTGTAGGTTTAACTGCAACAACACAAGCAAGCGCTGCTTGTAATTTAGTTTCAACAAAAGATAGTAGTCCACTAACAGTTAAAGCAATAGATACTGACACACCAGAAGCTAAAGAATTTTTAGCCACTTGCGTGAATCCGTATACGAAGAAATTCGCAGCAGATGCTGAAGCAGCTAAAGCAGGTAGAAAAGTAATGACGTTTAATGGATGCACTGGCTGTCATGGTGGTAATTTAGGTGGTCTGATGGCACCTTCATTGGTTAAAAATGGCGGTACAGGCGCATTTGATACCAAATGGGTTTATGCTAAAGACTCTACTGACAAAGGTATGTTTGAAACTATCTCTGCTGGTACACCAGGTGTTTCGGGTGGTTTAATGCCTGTTTGGCACGCGCAGCAAGCTGAGCATGTTGGAGATGGTTTATCTACAGATGAAATTTTAAAAGCAGTGGCTTATATCCGTACCGTTTACAAAGGCGATGGCGAAAAAGATTGGATGAAATAAGTCAATGGAATTAAAGATTTAGTAATCTAATAGGTTATAAAAACGTAGTGCTATAATAAGTGAAATGGCTGCTGTATAATTACAGCAGCCGTTTTTTATGCGCCTGCCTTAACGAGTAAAGAGGCACAATGCCGTGGCGACATGTAGAAATTTAAAAAACTTATAAAAATTAGAATCATTTTTCAGTATTCTAACTAACGTTTAATTCAGGAGATTGAAATGGGTAAAAGTACGTTGAGTTTAGCCGTATTAGTAGTGTTGGCAGCATTAGGTGGTTGTGGGGATAAAACTGCGAGCACTGGCGCAGCAACTGCAAGTTCGTCTGAAACTTGTAAATTAGTCTCAACAAAAGATAACAGCCCACTAGCTATTAAAGTAGTTGCTACCGATACTCCAGAAGCTAAAGAGTTTTTGGCAACTTGCATCAACCCATATACTAAAAAATACGCAGCAGATGCAGAAGCTGCAAAAGCAGGAAGAAAAGTAATGACGTTAAATGGCTGCACTGGTTGCCATGGCGGTAATTTAGGAGGGCTTATGGCACCATCGCTAGTTAAAAATGGCGGAACAGGTGCTTTTGATACTAAATGGGTTTATGCAAAGAATGCGACTGATAAAGGCATGTTTGAGACGATCTCAAATGGCACACCTGGAACATCAGGCGGTGTAATGTCTATTTGGCATACTCAATTGCCAGGTCATGTGGGTGATGGTTTGACAACAGATGATATTTTAAAAGCTATTGGTTATATTCGCACTGTATATCAAGGTGACGGTGATAAAACCTGGTTGAAATAGGTTATTAATTAGAGTTAATCAAAAGCTTAACCGCTACTATAACCAAGAGGACGGCTATTGTATAATGCAATAGCCGTATTCATTTGTAATGTTACTTATAATTTTAGCAACTTATATTTAGTTCATCTCAATAAAGGATCTTTTGAAAAACACTGAAAATAATAAATTACACCACGTAGTAATCGTAGGTGGTGGTGCTGGTGGTCTGGAGTTGGCAACTAAGCTTGGCGACTCTCTTGGTCGCAAAGGTAAGGCTATGATTACGCTTATCGATAAAACAAAAACCCATGTATGGAAACCGTTACTGCATGAAATTGCTGCTGGCAGTATGGATCCTGATAAGCATGAATTAAATTATCTTGCACAGGCTCATTGGCATCATTTCAAGTTCCGTTTAGGCAGCATGGATAACCTTGATAGAGCGAAGCGTGAGATATCTATTTCACCTTATTTTGATGAAGATGGTGAGGAAGTCATTCCGCATCGTACCGTGCAGTATGATACTTTGATTATTGCGGTTGGTAGCACCACGAATGACTTTGGCGTTAAGGGAGCGAGCGAATATTCAATAGCTTTAGATACTCAAGACCAGGCAGAAAAGTTTCATAGGCGCTTACACAACGCCCTTGTGCGTGCGCAAACGCAGCTTGCACCAGTGCATGCTGGCCAGCTTGAGGTGGTGATTGTTGGAGCAGGAGCTACAGGTGTTGAGCTCTCAGCCGAGTTACATAATACGACTCGTGAGCTAGCTGCTTATGGACTAGATAAAATTAATCCAGACCGCGATATTCAGATTTCATTGATTGAGGCCAATAGTCGTGTGCTACCTGCGCTTCCAGCTAGACTTTCTAGCTCAGTAGAGCTAGAACTCAGCAAGCTACGTGTGCATCTATATACTGGAGAGCGTGTAACAGAAGTCACAGATAAAGGCGTATACACTCATAGCGGCCGCTTTATTCCATCAGTCCTAGTCGTATGGGCTGCAGGTATTAAGGCGCCAGACTTTTTGCGCGAAATAGATGGCTTAGAGACTAACCGTATCAATCAGCTTGCAGTGAACCGAACATTGCAAACCACTTTAGATGAGAATATTTTTGCATTTGGTGATTGTGCAGCTTGCCCGTGGAGTGGTCATGCGGGAGAGAGCGTACCCCCACGTGCGCAAGCAGCACATCAACAGGGATCAATGTTGGCTAAATCAGTCAAGTGTCGTGTGGCTGGCGATACTGAATTACCAGAGTTTACCTACCGTGATTATGGTTCTTTAGTCAACTTAGGCAAATACACTACAGTCGGAAATCTAATGGGCTCACTCTCGGGTAGCAGTTTATTTATTGAAGGCTTATTTGCTAGGTTGATGTATCAGTCACTCTATAAAATGCACTTGATGGCTTTGCATGGCTTTTGGAGCACGGCATTGCAAACACTGGCCCGCACGATTACTAGACGAGCTGAATCGCAAGTAAAGCTCCATTAAGATTTAATCAATAAAAAAGGTCGCTATGGCGACCTTTTTTATTGATTGAGCATATGTTTAAACTTGCGAAGTTAACATTTTGTTTTTGTGTGTTTTAAGTACAGTTTGTAAATAACGGCCATGCTAATACTCACAAACGCACCAAAGATGATGATAATAATGTTAATTGGTAAGTTCTCATGCACCATCAACGTGTAGATGCCTAGCAATACAAGAATACCAATATTTTCATTGAAATTTTGCACTGCAATAGAATGTCCTGCACCAAGTAAAGTATGCCCTCGATGTTGCAGCAAAGAGTTTAGTGGCACCAAGAAATAACCCGCTAGAACCCCAATACAGAACAACACAACGGCTGCAACCTCGGGCGAATCAACCAGTATCATGCCCATAACCAAAATACCCATGAGTATGCCAGCCGGTAAAACTTTTACTGCATTCTCTAATTTAACAAACATGGATGCACCAACTGAGCCGATGGCAATGCCAACAGCTAGTATGGCGATAAGTTTTGTTGCAGATTGCTCATCTAAGCCTAGTTTTAGGCCCGCCCAGCGCAGCACCACAAATTGTAATGTTGCACCTGCGCCCCAAAATAAAGTAGTCACAGCCAGAGACACTTGGCCTTGTGGGTCACGCCACAGGGTTGTAAAAGCATGCCAAAAATCTTTCAGAAGGGAGATGAAGTCACGTTTTGGCATTTTATGATCGATAGGCACCTTTGGGATGTAATAGTTAAAGCCTGCTGCCAGTAAGTAAATTAAGGTGATAATGGCGATGCCGAAATACGGGTCGTGCGCCGAAATGCTTGAGCCGAATACTGGCCCTAAAATAATGGCGGTGACAGTGGTGCCTTCCATCCAAGCATTCGCTTTAATTAGCTGAAAGTGAGGCAGCATTTCTGTCAATATGCCGTATTTAGCAGGTGAATAAGCCGCTGCACCAATGCCGACAATGGCATATACATATAAGGGAGGCAAACCTAATAAAGCCAGCGAGCAGCCCAAGAATTTTATGCCGTTACTTAAAAACATGACTTTGCCCTTGGGCAAAGCATCAGCGAGTGGTCCTACGAATGGCGCCAATACTATGTATGCAATCACAAAGAATTCACGCAATAAGGGTTCGTGCCATTCAGGTGCATTGAGTTTTGAGAGTAAAGCGATGGAGGCGAACAGTAATGCGTTATCTGCAACGGCAGATAAAAATTGAGCAATTAATAGGGTATAAAAACCTTTGGTCATGTCATTCCATCTTTAAGTCAACACTGACTTTTCGACTTCGCCTTGTTGTGCTTTACCTTTCGGCACTACAGCACAATCAGCGGCGAGTCTACGAGTCATAGTTGATTTATCAATAGAGCTATAAAACTTCAGTAGCAAAATCTGCTAGACGAGAGCGCTCACCACGTTGCAGCGTAATATGCCCATTGTGGCTCCAGCCCTTGAATCGATCGACCACGTAGGTGAGACCTGAACTGCCTTCTGTTAAGTATGGGGTATCGATTTGCGCGATGTTGCCTAAACAAACTACTTTAGTACCTGGCCCTGCACGGGTAATCAGTGTTTTCATTTGCTTCGGCGTTAAATTTTGCGCCTCATCGATGATTAAGAATTTATTCAAAAAAGTACGTCCGCGCATGAAATTGAGTGATTTAACCTTAATGCGGCTACGAATTAAATCTTGTGTTGCTGCACGTCCCCATTCACCTGCATCCTCATCACTTTTATTCAGTACTTCTAAATTATCATCTAGCGCCCCCATCCAAGGGCCCATTTTTTCTTCTTCAGTCCCTGGTAGAAAGCCAATATCTTCGCCCACAGAAACCGTAACACGCGTCATAATGATTTCAGAGTAGATCTTTTTATCTAGCACTTGAGTAAGAGCCGATGCCAATGTGAGCAATGTTTTACCCGTACCTGCCTGACCTAATAAGCTTACAAAATCTACTTCTGGATCCATCAATAAATTGAGTGCAAAATTTTGTTCGCGATTGCGTGCATTGATGCCCCAAACATTGTGTTTAGGCTGCAGATGGTCTTTGACTACTTCTAATACTGAGCTGTTGCCATCTACGCTGCGCACCAAGGCATGGAATGGTTTTTCATATTCATAATAGACAAACTCATTGACTAGAAACGTTTTACACAAAGGCCCACTAATACGGTAGAACATGCGGCCAGCTTCTTGCCAAGACTCCATTGCTTTACTATGATTTTCCCAGAAGTCAGCAGGTAGTTCCTTCATGCCACTGTATAAAAGGTCACTATCTTCAAGTACTTTGTCATTAAAGTAATCTTCCGCAGGCATACCCATTGCACGGGCTTTAATGCGGATATTGATGTCTTTACTGACTAGGATTACTTGGCGGCTTGGCTGACTTTTTTGCAGATCAAGCACGACGGCTAGAATCTGATTGTCTGCTTTTAGTCCTGCAAGCCCAGGTAGCTCAGTGGTGACTTGCAGCGTTTGTATAAACAAACGTCCTGTCAGATGGCGATTACCGTTCACATTTAGAGGGCAACCAAGCTCAAGATTGGTTAAGTCTGTACCTACAATTTCTTCTAGATTACGACTTGCCTGACGAGCATTACGGGCAACTTCAGTGAGCCCTTTTTTGTTGTTATCAAGCTCTTCTAACGTCACCATCGGCAGAAAAATGTCATGTTCTTCAAAGCGAAACAAGCTAGAAGGATCATGTATCAATACGTTGGTATCAAGTACAAAAAGCTTGGTAGCATTTAGCGATTTTTTTGCCATTACATTCTTTCTAATTGTGAGTGATAAATGAATTTATAAGACCTAATTAAGCCAGTTGCTGTTAAATAGTTTTAATGAAATTAAGAACCTCTGCGGCATGACCATCTACCTTAACACCGCGCCACTCTTTGATGAGGGTACCATTTTTATCGATAACAAAAGTGCTGCGCTCAACACCGCGCACCTGCTTACCGTACATATTCTTCATTTTCATGACGCTAAATAGAGAGCAAGCAAGCTCTTCGGTATCTGCCAGTAGTTCGAAGGGAAAGCTGAATTTCGCTTTAAAATTCTCATGCGACTTTAAGCTATCTCTGGAGATACCAAAAATCTCAGTATTCAGACTCTGAAAATCTTCATAAGCATCTCTGAATTGCATACCTTGAGTGGTACAGCCTGGTGTCGAATCTTTCGGGTAAAAGTAGATGATGAGATTTTTACCAAGAAATTGGGATAACTGAAAAGTCACGCCGCTTGTTGCGGGCAACTGAAAGTCTGGAACTGCTTTGTCGATTATTAGTGTATCGGTCATAATGTCTACCTCCATTGTTGATAAAAAGCCTGAAATAGGCAATAGGATATGCAAAGAATTATCAATATTTAGCAGTAAATTGAAAATTAAATATTGATGGGTATTAGATTTTTACTAATGAGATTTGAATAAGGGTTTTAATTGACAGATAAGTTCAACGTTTTAGGCAGTAGCATCGTAATAGCCGTACCACCCTCATGACGCGCTTCAAATTTTAATTCACCCGCTAATACGTCACATACTTTAAAAGCAAATGGGATGCCGATGCCCGTGCCAAATCTCTTGGAGGTGGGCGCGCTTATAGCGCTAGGATCTGGTGTAAATGGCATGCCGCAGCCTTGATCTAGTAGTGATAAGGTATATTTTGTCGGCGCTACTTTTAGCGCTATTTCAATAGTGCTGTTTTTACTCGAAGCATCAATCGCATTTAATATTAAGTTGTAAATGACTTGTTCTAGTAAATGCTGGTCTGTGTAAATGGCACTCGTTTTAGGCCAATTTGGCAAAATGAACTGAATTGATCTCTCTTTTATTTTTTGTTGCAACGGTGCCAGTGCACCATTCACGATTTCTTGCAAGCTAGTATTTTCTGGCTGTGGTTTTAGCGGCAACAAATAAGCCAGTAAGGCGCCTGTCCAGCGTTCCAATCTATCTACGGTATCAATAATGCCGCGTAACGATAAGCGCGTTTCGGTGTCATGTTCTGGGTCATCCATCACTTGAGCGGTCGCACGTATGCTAGCTAAAGGGTTGCGAATATTATGCGCCAGCATCGGCACTAATAGACCTTGCGCCGCTTGTTTTTCAGTGCGCACTAATGTTTCTTGGCTAATGGCTAATTTATCGGCCATCTCATTAATGGCATTTGATACTGCGGCTAACTCCACAATACCTACTTCTGGAGCCTTATGTGCAAGATTGCCCGCACTAATCTCAGCGGTAGCTTTTAATACATTATTGAGTGGTTTTACGATGGCACGCTGAAGAAATATGCGTGAGAATAGGAGTAGCAATACTGCAAGCACTAAAGGAATAATCAATAAGATCACAGATGTGCGCTTGCTCGCTTTAAGCTGGCTATCAAGTTCAATTTGTTTTTGGTTGAGCAGCTTTTCAGTACGCGCGAGTATTTCCTCATAACGTTTAAATAAGCCAGTTTCAATTTCGGTATTGAGTGCATGTTTTACAGAGTCGCTGTTG
>JAYTRW010000520.1:0-2617 GCA_043745985.1 Methylotenera sp. | reverse complement strand
CGCCTAGCCTTGCTACTACGTCGCTTTCCCGCATAGATAAGCTAATCCGTCGGGAGGCTTCGAGCAATAGTTTATCGCCCACTTGGTGACCAAGCGTGTCGTTAACTGCCTTAAACCTATCTAGGTCAATAAACAATAAAGCGATTTTATGGTTATCGCGTTCAGCGCGTTTAATTGAATGTTCTAGCAACTCATTTAACAGGCGGCGGTTAGGTAAGCCTGTGAGTGGATCATGGTTAACTAAATCATGTAACCTATTTTGAGAGTGCTTAACATCAGTAATATCTGCAAAAACGCCGACGTAATTCATAACTCGCCCTGCATTATCTTTAACTGCAGTAATCGTTAACCGCTCATAATAATTATCGCCAGATTTACGTTTATTAAATACCTCACCATGCCAGCGCTCTTCTTTTTTTAAGACGCTCCACATATCTTTATAAAAGCGCTCATTTTGATTGCCAGATTGCAATATTTTTGGTGATTTTCCCAGCACTTCCTCTTCAGAGTAACCAGTAATTTCAGTAAAGCCTTTGTTAATTGCAACAATTCGCCCTTTGTCATCGGTGATCATGATGCCTTCACTGGCGCTATCAAAGGCAATCTTAGCTTGGTGTAATCGTTTGCCTGCGCTCTCTCTTTGTATTGCTACGCCTAAAGATCGACCTATCGCCATCAATGAGCCAAGCTCTTGTGGCGTGGTTTTAACCAAATCGTGGCAGCGCTCAATAATGATATTGCCCCACCAAATTTTGTCTGAAAAAAGCGGGACGATGGCGATAGATTGAGTATCATGCTGCTCTAGTATTTGGCGCTCTGAACTTGGCAGATCGCGAATATCACCAAAAACAGGGTCGCCTAGTTGTAGTGCATCTTTCCAACGACTTAAACGCACATCATTAAAATTGATGGCTTCAAGTGCATTGTCAGCGTTAGAGAATCCTGGCACTGACCATCTATAAAGTATTTTTGAATGGCCCGATTTAGCCGTATTAGCCGCTTCTTTGTTACTCGGCTCCACGTTTTTAAGAATAGTCGCACGAGTAAACCGTAAGGCAAGGCAGAGTTGTTGCAATACCGTCATCGCAACTGTCTGCCAAGATTCGGCGGAATGTAATAACCAATCGCATGAAATAAGCGCATCCAGAATAGCGCTACGATCGCGCAGGTGACTTTCAGCCATTTTTCGCTCGGTAATATCACGTCCAAGCGTGACTAAACCATGGCGACTGCCATCATCGTTAAACAATGGCACTTTAATCACATCTAACACTTTTGCGCCACCATGCGGCAATGCAATGACCTCTTCATTTCTGATAGAGCTACCTAGTTTCCAAGCTTGATCGTCAGATATTTTTGAGTGGCGAAAAGCCTCTTTAAACACAGGGTTAGATTGAGCAGCAAGCTCCATATCCGTTTTGTGTTGATAGTCCAACTGATCCAGCTGAAAAAGTTCTATGCTGCTAGTGTTGGCTTCTAACCAGCGGTTTTTCTCATCTTTGAAACAAATTAAATCAGGGCTAGCATCAACTAAATTACGCAGTAATTTTTCGGTATGTCTTAATTGTAATTCTGTGCTGACACGCTCAGTAATGTCATGCATGTGCAATACATAACCAGAGTGTAAATCTTCAAAATCTTTGTTGTGTGAGGTGAATACCTGCAATGTACGTAGCTCATCTCCCGCGGCATACTGCAATACAAAGTTTGCGCTAGCTTTTTTTAACTCTGTAATGATGCGTTTATGGACGGCTTTAGGTAATTGGCCCGTTTTCGCCGCCACCTGTTTTACATTCAGGTTAAAAATATCTCTAGCATAGGGGTTTGCATAGCTGACGTTACATTTTTCATCCACAGCGAGAATAGCAACGCCCTGCAATGAGCCTAGTAAATGCCAAGCGAGTGCAAGTTCTTTAGACATGAATCTAGCCAGATGGCTTGCGCTATCTGGTGCAGACTGCAACTGATCTAATTTAATTAACTTTTTCAATTACTTATACATTCTTAAAAGACCTGTTAAAGTTTGCCTAAAACATATCAACTAGCAAATATATTCAATATAAAGTACAAATGTGCTGAATAAGAGCGATATGTTTTTATCGACCATAATGACTAAAGCTTGAATATAAATATACGCTTTGGCCAGAATAACAATCCTTTAATTAAAAGTACTTAGTGGTGCTAATTTGTAAGTTAGCAATTGTGCGCTATAAGCTTTAATGGACTAAAATCGATTGAGCTTTTTAAGCGTGCTTGACTAAGGCAATATTGAAATATGCTAGTATTTGCTAACAATATTTAGATGATGTGTCAGATGGTTTCAATACTCAGGTTATCACTTTTACTATTTTTGGTTTTTATACACACGTCGGCTTATGCAGTTGAAGAGGGCAAACTCGCGCCACTACTTACCGCTAAGCTACTAGATGGCAAATCATTTTCAACTGAATCTGCAAAAGGTGAGGTGGTGATTGTCAATTTCTGGGCAACTTGGTGCCCGCCGTGTCGACAAGAAATGCCAGCGTTCGAAAGTTATTATCAAAAGCATAAGAATCAGGGCTTAAGGATAATTGCCGTGAGTTTAGATGAGCCTGCGGATTTAGCCAAAGTACGCGAA
>JAYTRW010000519.1:0-2635 GCA_043745985.1 Methylotenera sp. | reverse complement strand
CCTGTATTACACTGCGTTCTTCAAGACTTAATTGTTTGTATTTTTCCATGCAACATTTTCCTTCGAAAAATGTTGCACTTCAAATTTGAGCGCGCCCTAACATTCTGTCTCCCTGATTGAATAAAAATCGCTACTAGTGCCCACAAGCACATTGTTACACTTGTACATTTAACATATAAAAAATGCTTGGTTGATAACTCAACCAAGCAATTGCTAACCTTACTTCAACTCTAAATTAATTGCCTTCTACTTTCTTAGAATTGGCGCCATACTTTTTATACGAATTCATCAAACTATCACCTTCAACTACTGGCACATGTGGAATTCCATATTCATCTAAAATCTTCATGATTTTATCTTGGTTTCTATCTAAGGCACCTTGAATCATTTCCATGCGATCTTTATCTTTTTTACGAACTCCAACTGAAATGTTCCAGTACTCTTTACCTTTAGCATTTTGTGTTTCATATTCAGGAATCGGTGCGACTATCATAGGCACTTTTGATTGTTTAGCATAATAGCCACCTATAGGCCCCCAAGCAACCGCAATATCAATATCACCTTTAGCCAAATCATCAATCATAAAACTAGCCGGTAAATTTAAATCACGTTGTATACGATATGGACGAGCATTAGCTATCAAACCATTTGCATCCATTGGAATAGTGGCAGGACTGTGATCAACTACGCCAATAAAGCCTTTATGTAGATCTGGTGATGTCCAATCAGTGATGTTGTAATTGCTATCTTTACGCCAAACAAATACATGGCCAGTGCGATAGTATGGCTTCGATGTTCTCATCATGCCATCATCTGAAATTGTACCAATAACCACGTCGCAACGGTTAGCACCTAAGGTATTCCTGAAGAAGCCTTGGCGACTATATGCATATGTGTAAGTTAGTTTTTTACCTAAATCATTGGCTAACAATTCAGCGATTTTGTCTTCAAAACCTTGTTTTTTCACATCTGAATATGGCATATTTTCTGGATCCGCGCATACTTTAAACTCTGACTCATCTACAACACGTCTAACTTCACCGATGCGGCCTTCATCAGCATTAAGTGTTGGGATATCAGGGTCTGCTGCATAACTGATGTTTGCTGTAATGGCTAACAGTAACGTCAAGCCTAGTTGCTTCTTAACATGCTTCAACATTATTTATTCCTTAATTTTCAAATATGCAGTTTATTAATAACTGCCTTATTGCTATAGAGTACTTGGCTGATAAAAAAGTTCTTATCTTTTAGCCCTTACAGAAGTGGCATTTCAAACAACTCATTATTGTAACTAATTTGCTGCTTTATAAGCAGTTTTATATCAATAAAATATCCCGATATTGATTCAGATTATTTGTATTAAACATAAAAAAACACCCCGACAAGTCGGGGTGTTTTTAGTACTACGTTTGAACTAACTTGTATTTAGTTATAATTTAATCTGACGATTAAATTATAGGCTGAATACTGTTAATGCACCGCCGCCAGGAGCCGCGTTGTATTTTGTTAATTCAGCATAACCACCAGCAGCGCCTAGAGCGTCTGTTGGGTTAGTCATACCAAGGTTCATCGCAACGCCAGCCCAGCCACCGATACCTGATAATGTACCAACGTATTGTTTACCTTTTAAGCCGTATGTGAATGCATTACCAATCACGCCAGAACCCACTTGGAATTTCCAAAGTTCTTTACCTGATTGAGCATCAACAGCCTTGAACCAACGATCAAGAGTTCCGTAGAACACTAAGTTTGAAGCAGTAGTTAGAGCACCACCCCAAGCAGAGAATTTCTCTTTGTTGTACCAAACTTTTTTGTTAGTCATTGGATCATAAGCGCCGAAGCCACCCATAACACCGTCAGGACCAGCAAACATAGTTAAAGTAGCACCAACCCATGGTTGACCAGCAACATATTTAGACTCAACTGGCTCGTATGTCATACATACGTGGTTCAATGGAGTGTACATTAAACCAGTTTTTGGTGAGTAAGCAGCTGGTTGTTGATCTTTAGTACCCAATGCTGCTGGGCAAACGCCTTTAGCATTGTAATCTTGGTGAGTTGAAGCTGCAGCTAGCTTTTTAGGCACGCCAGTTTTCAAATCAACACTAGAAGCCCAGTTTACGAATGGGTGTACTTTTTCAGCAGCAATCAATGTGCCGTTTGCAGCATTCCATGTGTACGCAAAACCGTTACGGTCATGGTGCCATGCATATGTTTTGCCACCTTTGTCGAACAAGATTACTTCGTTAATACCATCATAATCCCACTCATCATGTGGAGTCATTTGCATGCCCCATTTTGCAACGCCTGTATCTAAATCACGTGCAAATATAGTCATAGACCATTTGTTATCGCCTGGACGTACATCTGGGTTCCAAACTGAAGGGTTACCTGTTCCGTAGTAAACCAAGTTTGTACGTGCATCATACGGCCACCAGCCCCATACAGAGCCACCACCATGTTGCCAACCATCTTTAACTGCTTGTGGTTTTAACCATGTACGAGTACCAAGATCTTTTTCACCAATTTTGATTTGGTCATTTGGCAATGCTGCGAAAGAACCGCCTTGTTTGTTACCACCGTTTACATCTTGGTAAACTGATAATGCACTGTATTGTGGATTTTCTTTATTGAA
>JAYTRW010000518.1:0-2642 GCA_043745985.1 Methylotenera sp. | reverse complement strand
CAGCAGTATTTGCACGTAATGTATCTTTAAACTGGACAAACGATTAGTTGAAGAACTTATGAATAAAACCATTCAATCATCTTGGCACTCCACATTGCTAATTAAGCTATCTGTAGCCCTACACTTGCTATTATTGATTGGATTATTCATCACGCCAAACCTATGGAAATGGATATTGGCTGTATTTGTCTTTAATCATTTGGTGATTGCAGCTGTGGGTTTGTGGCCACGAAGCAACTGGCTTGGATCAAACTGGACACAATTGCCAATTGCGGCAGCTAATCGGAATGAAGTCGCGCTGACTATTGACGATGGCCCTGATCCATTGGTAACACCACAAGTACTGGATATATTAGATCATTATCATGTGAAAGCTACCTTTTTTTGTATTGGTAAAAATGTGATGCAATATCCGAAGCTAAGTCGTGAAATTGTACGGCGCGGCCATATGGTAGAAAATCATAGTCAACAGCATAGGCATTATTTCTCTCTGCTAGGGCCAAACGGGTTCACTCGTGAAATTGAAGCAGCGCAGAAAACACTTTTTGATGTCACGGGCATACGTCCTCAGTTTTTTCGCGCGCCAGCCGGATTGCGTAACCCTTTTTTAGAACCAGTTTTAAACCGTTTAGGTTTAAAACTGGTTAGCTGGACAGTACGTGGCTTTGATACGCAAATTAGAAGTGCAGAAAAAGTGATCAAAAAATTGTTAATGGGTTTACGTCCAGGCGCTATCTTATTGTTACATGATAGCAATGCTGCCACTACAAAATCCAATATGCCGATTATTCTGGCGGTACTCCCCACTTTGCTAGAAGAAGCCAAAAAGAAAAATTTGCACTGGGTCACACTCAGAGATGCAACTCTAATAGACTCAAATCATTAACAGCACATATAGCGAAATTAAATGATTTGTAAATTATTGACCATACTCAAAACGTTAAGGGAGGTTCATTGAAACCTTTATTATTATCACATTTCACAGCTACCAGTTGTATTGGGCAAGGCCTGAAACAGACATTGGATGCATTGCAACAAAGCCGAAAAAGCCTAAAAACATGTGATTTTGAAACGGTAGATTTAAACACTTTTATTGGCGAAGTAAATGGTGTAAATCAGGTGAAAATGACGGCAGATATGAGCGATTATAATTGCCGCAATAGCCGTCTGGCAAAGTTGGGATTGCAGCAGGATGGGTTTGACGATGCGGTTAAACTTGCCGCAGAAAAATATGGGCGCAGTCGTATTGGTGTATTTATTGGCACTAGCACTTCGGGTATCTTAGAAACAGAGATTGCTTTTCGCTACCGCGATTCTGTTACTGGAGCGCTGCCTGACGATTTTGTTTATAGAAAAACTCAAAATACTTATTCAGTAGCAGATTTTACCCGACAATATTTCAAGCTTACTGGCCCTGCTTTAGCCGTATCCTCCGCATGCTCCTCAAGCGCCAAGGTATTCAGTGTGGCGCGTCGCATGATTGAAGCTGGCTTAATCGATGCGGCCGTCGTAGGCGGTGTCGATTCGCTGTGCTTAACTACTTTGTATGGCTTCCATTCATTAGGGCTGCTTTCCACACAAGCTTGTCGACCATATGACACTGCACGTGATGGAATCTCGATTGGCGAGGCGGCAGCTTTCGCCCTATTGGAAAAAACTTCTACTAATTTACAGCCAAATGACGTGCTACTGTTAGGGATAGGGGAATCGAGTGATGCTTACCATATGTCTTCACCTCACCCAGAGGGTTTAGGTGCGCGAATGGCCATGCAACAAGCCTTGGAAAGCGCTGGCTTGGTACCCAGTGATATTGACTATATTAATCTGCACGGTACGGCAACGCCAAGTAATGATGCAGCAGAAGCGAAAGCGGTTACTTCTGTTTTTGGCAACGACACGCCACCTTGCAGCTCTAGCAAAGGTGCTACTGGCCATACCTTAGGTGCCGCAGGTGCGGTGGAAGCGGTGATTTGTGGGCTTGCATTACAAAATGGATTTATAGTGGGCGGACTTAATACCAATGAGGTTGATCCATTGCTTAAACTAAATTACCAGTTAAAAAATCAACCTCAAACTTTATCCTACGTGATGAGTAACTCATTTGGCTTTGGCGGTACTAATTGCAGTCTGGTTTTTGGGCTTGCTAAAGATGGAGGTCAAATATAATGAACGCTGAACCCACTGCTTATCTGAATGCTTATATTGTAGGCATTGGACTATTAGGCCCTGGTTTGTCTGGGTGGTCAAATAGTCAGGCTATATTAACTGGCTTGCAACATTACCAGTCATCAAAAACGGTGATTCCAGCGCCTGAATTATTACCCGCTGCAGAACGCAGACGCGCCAGTGATATCGTTAAACTGACCTTGGCGACTTCTTTAGAGGCAATCACTGCCTCTGGGATACAAGAAAATTTACCCAGTATATTCTCATTTTCTAACGGTGATGGTCTTAACTGTCATACGATTTGCGAAATGCTGGCCTCCGAAGATAGACAAATTTCACCTACGCGTTTTCACAACTCTGTGCATAATGCTGCCGCAGGCTACTGGAGCATTGCGACTGGCAATATGACCACTTCATCGGTGCTCTGTGCGTTCGATGCCAGCTTTGGCGCGGGCTTATTAGATGCATTAACACAG
>JAYTRW010000517.1:0-2645 GCA_043745985.1 Methylotenera sp. | reverse complement strand
TACGGCATGCGCCTTGCAGGATTGTTACTCAGTAGCGCCAGTGCTTGGGCTATTTGGATGTCGCTCACGCATGATGCAAAAGTCTGGTGTATGTAACTTGACTCTGCTTAACATTCGACACTGCCGTTGTTGCCTTCGCTTCACCCTGCAATAGCACTGTCTTCAACTCGTCGCCTAGGCATTCTCGAATGCTAAGCAGAATCTAAACTAAAACGATAAACCCTGTAAAATCAAACCGCTTTTTTCAGTATTCCAAGTCAAGTAAGCTTGATTATCTTTCGCTAGCAATATCGGATAGTCCGTTTTACCTGCACTAGTTGCAAGCGCTTTTGGCACGCCCCAGCTTCTGCCGCCATCGTCTGAATACATTCCAATAATTTTGTTATTTTTACTTTCAATCTCGCGCCAAACCAGCCAAACATTTTCACCCATACTCAATAAAGCTGGATGACCTGCTTGGTTACTATGCTTACCAAACTTTTTCGGTGGTGAAGAAACCCAAGCTTCACCATCCATGCGCGCATAAAACAAGCTGGCATCTTTACCAGAATCATCATTGCCACCGTCAAACCATGCCATATGGTAGCCCCACCAATCTTTACCTTCACCACCCGCAGCCAGTGCTGCGCCGTGATGCGGGCAACCATCAATTTTCCAATGGCCAAAAGTGGCGCGCTTAGTAACGGGTGCTCGATTGATCTGTGCAGGAATTTCAGCCATCATGTGGTCGCGCTCACTGCCTTCAAACACATGCCGCCACATCGCCACCACTGTACTATCTGGCTTATTGGTTAACGCAATCCGGCAACATTCACAGCTACTGTCTGCCAACTTTTGTTCGGGCGCAAAACTTGCCCCTTGATTGCTGGAAGCCGCGTAATAAATCGCCGCACCTTCATAAGGTTTACCTGCGGATTTAGCCGCGATTAAATCGCGTTTATCAATCCAAGTCACGGTCACTTTCCCTTTAGCATCGCCTGTTTTGGCTACATTTAACTCATCAAATCGATGCGTAATCTCTGCACGGTCTGTATGGACAATGATTGGCTTTTCAAAACTTTTACCGCCGTTGATTGAACGTGAAAACCAAATATATCCTGTAAATGGCTTCTTTAATGCCTCGGTCCAAGTGAGATAAATATTGCCTTCTGGACCAATCACGATTTTAGGTCGCGCTTCGGCATCTGCGCCTATTTTTTGTATATTTGGTGTGACTTGTACTGGGCTAGAGAAAGTTTTGCCTAAATCACGACTTGAGCTTACCAGTATCAATCCATTTTTTTCAACTACTCGCCATAAACTGCCTTGCGCATCAAACGCCATGCTAATGGCCAGAGAGCTGTCTTGAGATTTAGTGTGATCGTCATGCGCATTTACGATTAATGACGAGCAAAATAAACAAAGTGCTAATAATATTTTCATGTTGGAAGTTTACTCCATTGAATATTTAAAACGAATATTGGCTCATCATCTATTGATTAAATAATTTTAATTCATGGAGATAGAACATTATTTTTCAGCCTCCCCTGCGACAATTTGTCACATTTACTCTATAGCCATGGTCGTTCATAATCTTATATTTAGTTTTATGTGTCGAAAGCAAACTCATGTCTTTTCTTAACAAAAATCACCTGCTAGCAGCATCGTTTGCAACATTGGCTTTCGCCCCATCAACAAACGCATTCGCATGTTCAAGTTGTGGCTGTACGCTAAATTCAGATTGGTCATCGCAAGGAATTTCGTCTGGTGAAGGCACGCGTGTTGACATTCGTTTTGACTATTTCAAACAAAGTGATTATCGAAATGGTTCGGGGTCAGTGAGCCGCAGCAACATTCCGGCAGGCACAGAAGTGCAAGATACCACCATCAACCGCAACCTGACGCTAGGGCTGGATCATAGCTTTAACCAAGACTGGGCGATTAATCTACAACTACCTATATTTAACCGTTCTCATGGTACTTACGGCGAAGATGGCGACTACCCAGACCCAGCTGCACTCATTACCTCATCATCTAAAAGCATAGGTGATTTACGCGTGACAGGGCGCTATCAAGGCTTAAGCGCAGACCATAGCAGCGGCATCACACTTGGCTTAAAACTACCGACAGGTGAGACCAACGATACGTTTAATGACGGCTCACCTCTCGATAGAGGCTTACAACTAGGTACTGGCACTACAGACTTATTACTAGGCGGCTATTACTTTGGCAGCATCAACCGCGACTGGGATTATTTTGCGCAAGCCACGATTCAAATAGCCCTTAACAAACATAATGACTTTCGCCCTGGGAACGGCTTAAATGCGACAGCTGGAGTGCGCTACATGGGGTTCGAATCATTTATTCCACAACTGCAATTCAATACTCGCATCGAAAAACGTGAGTCAGGTGCTGAGGCCGATGTAGATAATAGCGGGGCGACGTTGATTTACATTAGCCCTGGCGTTACCGTGCCAATTAACAAAACAGTACAAGCATTTGGCTTTATACAAGTGCCTGTTTATCAGCATGTGAACGGTTACCAAATTGAGCCAAATGTATTACTTTCTACAGGCTTACGCTTTAGTTTCTAATTTACATTCCTACCAATAGACTCGCCGCTACTTTTCTTCAAGTAGCGGTGTAACGATTTTATCTAGTAATGG
>JAYTRW010000516.1:0-2655 GCA_043745985.1 Methylotenera sp. | reverse complement strand
CTCGCCCATCCTTGATCGCTGCGGCCTCGGTTACGCCATCACCCACTACGCCCGGAATGTCTGGCATGGTGAACAAAAAACCGCCCCCATCAGTAAGCGCGACAGGGCTTACCAAATGGCTGTAGGCCTCAAAAGCATAGGGCGGGGTAACGGCAGCAATTTTTTTAACGGTCATAGATTAGTCCTCAATCTGATCAATCAGCACCAAGAAACGCTTGATGTAAACCGCCTTGATCGGGCGGCGTGCGGGCACGGTGAGCGAATCCCTAACACCAGTGTGCGAAAAAACATGGTGACTGCCGCCCGTACTGCGCACCTCCATGCCATGGCGCTGGGCAATCGCAAGCAACTGGGCCATCGTCCAGTCGTTTGGGTTTTGGCGCATGGCTGAAAGCTGTTTGGTTGCAGTATTCATTTTTTAAATGATACTACATGCAACATCAATTATCTACCTCCCGATGTTCTTCAAATTCGCGTCCAGCCCCATCCAGATCATCATTTACGTGTGGTTTAACGACGAGAACACATTGCGTAAAGCCGGAGTCAAAGCTGGTGTGTATGAGACCTTCAAGCGGATGCTGGCGCGGGGGCAGGTGCCAGGGAGTGTTGTGGAGTTGTTGAGTTTTTCGATTTGAGTGCGGGCTCGCCGCACTATGCATTTCACTTGCAGCTTTTTTAACTAAAAGTTCAGTTAAAGAAGATCCGGCTCACTAGCTTCATTCACGTCAGGTATGAACTTGGCATGGGTCTTCTTCAAGTAACCACTAGAACTATCTCTATTAGCCTCGTAAGTAAGTTGCTTGTTAACGAATTGCAACTTTGATTTGGCGTCATCGATAACCTGACTCCAAGTCTTAGCCCAAACAGTTATGTTCAATTTAGAGTCATCGAAAACTAAACCTCGCGGCCGGTCACGTTGAGTTGCTTTGCGTTCGGCATGCTCATCCATTTCGTTTGAAATAGCAATAAATGTCCACTTCGTCTTGATGTTTTTGAATCGCTCATCGTTTGCAACAGCAATTGCATAGCTTTCAATTTGACTTAAAACAGTTGAAGTAATTTTTTGTGAAGGGCGCTTAAGTTCTACCACTAGGTAGTCATACTCCCCTAACCTAGGCTGCGTAACTTTTTGCAGCATTAAATCTACTCGGCCCGCCTTGTCACCCTCAACCACCACGGCGACAGGATCATCTTCACGCTTTCCGAGTTTTTCTAAATAAATATTTAGGACTTCCTCAAGCCTCAACTCGCTGCCTGCGAGCCCAAATTCTTCGTGGAAAATCCACGCTTCCTGTTCAAGTATTTTGTGTAACTGATCGCGCTCTAAAAATATTTTTTTGGTTTCTTTATCGAACAAAAGGGAATGTAGTCCGAACAAAAAATCAAGCCTATTGGCCACTATTTTTGATGAACTAATGATCGACGAAAGAGAGGTTTTATTAAGCAGTTCAGCCAAATCATCCTGTGCGTCCTTTTTTAGACCAAGAACTTCACTAATGATTTTCTGAATCGAATCAGGATTTTCTTTTACGGCTTGAGCTAGTAAACGAAATGTGAATTTCTTAGATTTAGTATCGGCATCATCAAAAGAAGGCAGATAGCTTTGAACGTTAACGGCAAGGATGTCGAAAACCTGCCGTTCCGCCTGCTCTACTGGACCGATATCTTGAGCATCTTCATAAGGGTAAATTTTTTCTTCTTTCCAGCGCTCAATTACTTTGCCCTGATTTTCAAGCGTACGTAATCGGAAATGTTCTTTTACTTTGTTACGCACAACTTTGAGTACAGCTTGTACATCTGGGTGTAAATCAGCAAGAACCAACTCGTTGGAGGAATCCAAATCTCTGAATAGGCTGGATTTGACGTAAGCGGTGAAGTTGAACCCTGGCGCGCGAATTTGCGTACCTGCCGCTAAATCATGTAACGTTATGCCGTCGGCATCGCAGAGATGCAAAATCCGGTCAGTAGGGGATGCCCATTCAACTATTGCTATGTCTACGTTTGCAGATCGTCCATCCCCGAGCGGCACATCGCCAAGAGAGTATTTTTTCTCATTTTTTTGAACGCTTTTTGGATCTACTTTATCGCCGTTATGTTCGAAAATTAAACCTGGATATTGCGTTAAGTAAGCACCAAAAATCTTTGCCAACTCAATCGGCGCAGAAGCATCACGCAACGAACGAAAGTCCTGTTTGGTATTTTGAATGAGTACTTCAGTACCGGTTTCATGACCAATAACCTCCAAAGGATCAGTTACAACAAAGTCAACTAGCGATAAAGATCTTCCAGTTATTTTGTACTTATAGGTCTTGTCGCCAACTCTATAAGTTGTATTCCACTCCACCCAATCGCCGAGTGCAAAAGCTTTAAATCGCCCCTTACCATTTTTGCCGTGAAGGGCTCGTCCGTTGACACGAGCTGCACTTTTTTTCCACGACGCACCCAAGTTTCCGAAAAGCTTATCTATTTCCGTTATTGGAATGCCTTGCCCACTATCTCGAACCCTAATTAACTCAATTCCATCCATATCATTAAAGTCAAAAAGACTTGAACTCTGTCAGAGCCTGCGTCAAAACCGTTCCATACGAGTTCAGCAATCGCATTTATTGGACGTGCTGAAACGGTCAATCCTTCCAGAAAATCCGGCTGTGCTTG
>JAYTRW010000515.1:0-2658 GCA_043745985.1 Methylotenera sp. | reverse complement strand
GTAAAGGGGCAAGTGAGCTTGAAGTTGGTGCTGGCGTGAATAAAGTCTTAGACGCGATCAAACTCGCGCACCCAGATATTGAGGTGACTGAAGCCTTTAACTTTGTTAAACCCGTACAAGAAGAATTTGATGCTTCTATGACCATGTTATATGAAGGCGCACTTCTTGCAGTATTGGTAGTCTGGCTATTTTTACGCGATTTTAGAGCTACATTCGTTTCTGCCGTGGCATTACCTTTATCGATTATCCCGACATTTATCGGCATGAATTACTTAGGGTTTTCTATCAACATTGTCACCCTGCTGGCACTTTCACTCGTGGTTGGAGTGCTCGTTGATGATGCCATTGTGGAAGTAGAAAACATCGTGCGCCATTCGCGCATGGGAAAATCACCTTTTGAAGCAGCCTTAGAAGCGACCGAAGAAATTGGATTAGCCGTGGTCGCGACAACTTTTACATTAATCGCAGTGTTTTTACCTACCGCTTTTATGGATGGCATTCCAGGTAAATTTTTCAAACAATTTGGTTGGACTGCTGCCATCGCGATCTTTGCATCGCTATTGGTAGCCCGCCTACTCACACCAATGATGGCCGCTTATATCATGCGACCAAGTCAACATGAAACATCCGAGGATGGTGCTGTCATGCGTTTCTACATGCGTCTTGCACGCTGGTGCGTAGGTCATCGTTTACTCACATCACTGGCAGCTATTGCATTCTTTGTAGGTTCAATTTGGCTCATTCAATTTCTGCCAAAAGGCTTTGTACCCGCCGATGACAACTCTCAAACACAGGTACGTATTGAATTAGCACCGGGTGCCACATTGGCGCAAACCATTGCTATCAGCGAACAAGCGCGCCTAATTCTGAAAGACATCAAGCACGTCAATAGCATTTATACGACTGTCGGTGGCGGCGCAGCAGGTAGCGACCCGTTCGCCGGCGGCGGTAGTACAGAAGCACGTAAATCAACGCTCACAATACAGCTAGATCCGCGCGGTAGTCGACCTAAGAAGCAAGTCATTGAAACTGAAATGCGCGAAAAGTTGCAAGCCTTGCCTGGCGTACGTTTGGGTGTAGGTCTTGAAGGCTCTGGTGAAAAATACATAGTTGCGCTCACCAGTGAAGACTCTAGCGCGTTGGCATCTGCCGCAAGTGCTGTAGAGAAAGACTTACGCACCATAAAAGGTTTAGGCAATATTGCATCAAGCGCGGCTTTAGTCAGACCAGAAGTGATTGTAAAACCAGACTTCGCCGCGGCGGCTGATTTAGGTGTCACCAGTAATGCTATTGGGGAGACCTTACGCATTGCCACAGTCGGCGATTACGAACAACTGTTGCCTAAGCTCAATTTAGATCAACGCCAAGTGGCCATTGTCGTCAAAATTAATAATGCTGCAAGGCAAGACCTTAGCACCCTAGGCAAGCTTGCCGTACCAAGCACGCACGGCGGCAGCGTGTCCTTAGAGCAAGTGGCTAGCTTACAAATGTCCAGCGGACCTGCGGTTATTTCGCGCTACGACCGTGCGCGTAACGTGCAATTCAATATTGAGCTTTCTGGCTTACCCATAGGCGATGCCGTCACTACTGTGAAGAAGCTGCCTAGTATTCAACATTTACCTGCGGGGGTGACACAAGCTGAGCTAGGCGACGCTGAAATGATGGGCGAACTATTCTCTAGCTTTAGCATTGCCATGCTCACGGGAGTGATCTGTATTTACTTTGTATTAGTGCTGTTATTCAAAGATTTTTTACAGCCAATTACGATTTTAGTTGCGCTGCCACTATCATTAGGCGGCGCCTTCTTGGGTTTACTCGTTGCAGGCAAAGCGCTTTCTATGCCCTCTATGATAGGCTTGGTGATGCTAATGGGTATCGCAACTAAGAACTCAATCTTGCTTGTTGAGTACGCTATTGTCGCGAGGCGTGACCATCACATGTCACGACTTGAGGCTATTTTAGATGCATGCCACAAGCGCGCGCGTCCGATTATTATGACCACTATTGCCATGACCGCAGGCATGCTGCCAGTGGCAATGTCGCTAGGCGCGGGGGATGGCTCCTTTCGCAGCCCAATGGCCGTATCCGTAATTGGCGGCTTGCTGACTTCGACATTGCTCAGCCTGTTGGTGATTCCTGTTGCGTTTACTCTCATTGACGACGTACAGCAATTTTTTGCTAAATTGATACCCAAGGCTAAACATGGCGAGATGAAATTGCTACAAGATAAAACGTAGCTAATATTAAGTTCGCTGTGGATAGCTTAAAATAAGGGTGCTTCTATCAATTTAAGTTTCTACCCGTAAAGGGCATTACCACGACTGTAGTCTGGCTAAAGCCATAACAGTCGTGCGATAAGCTAAACAAGGCGCGAGCAAAAAATTGCGCCGCCGCATATAGCTGATATGTAAGAAGTAATTTTTTGTGAGCAACGCAGTGTAGCAACAAAAATTGAATTTATAGAAGTGCCCATAAGCGTTATACTTCTGTTTTACCTGTTTACAATACATTTATGATCGTAATTACTGGCGGCGCTGGGATGATAGGTTCTATCATCGCTTGGCATCTCAATACAAAACTTCAACGTGATGATATGGTGATTGTTGACCGCATCACGCATGAAAATCAATGGCAGAATTTGGTTAAACGCCAATATGT
>JAYTRW010000514.1:0-8376 GCA_043745985.1 Methylotenera sp. | reverse complement strand
CATCGGCAGTACGTTTGGTTGCAACTCTTATTTCATCCACTTCAAATACACTTAATTTAATCACTCCTGTTGACATCTCCAGTGAAAAAACTGGTACTTTTTTACGGTGATCACCTTTTTTATCGCGTTTACCGTCGTTAATGACGCGGTAAGTTTTTTCATTAGTTTCAAACGGAATGTCTTTGTTAAGCAGAAACATTTCCACTTCTTTTAAACTATCTGCAAACAAATGAATATGCGTTTCTGAGCCCAAGCCAGCCGTACCATCCAACACTGAACCCGTTAAATAGGGGTTGAATTTTTCTAATAATTTCATGGTAAACAGCGCATTTTTACGTAATTCGCGCAAGTTTTCTGGCTGCTCATCACTTAGAAACAATGCATTATAGAGTTTGAGCTCTTCTTCAATTTCTGCGTTCGAAGGCAATACATCGTTATCTGATGCGCCCACTTGCCGCCCTGCTTTTTTCTTTGCATAGGCGTAATCTGAAATGCCGTCTTCCGCCATCATTCTGGCGGCTGACTGAGCAATAAGCTGTCGTAATTGCTGAAGGTTTTCTTTGGCCATAATAGGTAAATTAAGTGATTAACTTAATTGGTCAGTTTGCATTTAATAATTTTGCGGCATTACCTTGGGCATCTGAGCGTCCACTTGCAGGTGGTGGCGAGCTGGGGCTTGTTTGGCTCGGTTTTGCAGGTAATATTATTTCAGGTTGTAATATTTGCTGTGGCTGATTCGTGAGTGGCGAGTTGAATCCAGGTTCATCAGAATTTGGGCTTCCATCTAATAATGATGGTAAATCAGCTTCAACTAATGGTGGAGGGTTTTCATGATAAAAATATTCGGTAATGCCGCTATCATCTCTCGTGCCAGTCGTCGGGTCCACATTCATAGTAACCACGCCATCAGGCATACGCATTGCCATTTCGGGCGTACCCTTTAATGCGATTGCCATATATTTAATCCATATAGGTAAAGCAGCAGCAGCACCAGTTTCACCTCTACCCAGTGGTTTTGGCGAATCAAACCCTACCCATGCAATAGCCACTTGTTTGGGGCTATAGCCTGCAAACCAAGCATCTATATGGTCATTGGTTGTTCCCGTTTTACCAGCAATATCACTGCGACCTAGTTTTAGCGCTTTGGTAGCAGTGCCATTGCGTATCACGCTTTGCATCATAGAATTCATGATGAAGGCATTGCGGCTATCAATTACACGTGGTGCGCCATTGCTGGCGTGGTCAAAAACCGTTCTAGAAATCACTTTGCCATGTTGATCTACAATTTTAGAAATCAAGTTTGGTTTAACGCGGTAACCACCATTAGCAAATACGGCGTAAGCACTCGCCATTTGCCACGGAGTTGCTGAACCAGCGCCTAGTGCCATGGTGAGATAGGCTGGGTGTTTTTTAGCCTCAAAACCAAAGCGGGTGATATAACTTTGCGCATACTCTGGACCAATATTTTGTAATACACGAATTGCAACCGTGTTGACCGAGTGTGCTAATGCTTTCCTTAAGCTGATTGGCCCCTCAAATGAGTTCTCATAGTTCTGTGGTGACCATTCTTTATCGCCTGTTTGAGCAGCTGAAAAATTTAACGGGGCATCTTCTACAATCGTTGCTGGCGTGTAACCTTTTTCTAAAGCAGCAGAGTAAATAAACGGCTTGAAGCTTGAGCCTGGCTGACGCCATGCCTGAGTGACGTGATTAAACTTACTCTGATTGAAATCAAAGCCGCCAACAAGTGCGCGTATCGCACCATTTTCTGGATCAAGCGCGATTAATGCAGATTCAACCTGTGGAAGCTGTACGATGCGCCATGTGTCATCGTTTTTGATCACACGGATGACAGCGCCTTCTTTCAATAAGCGCTTAGTTGGGTCTTTGTCATGCAGCATTTTATCGACAAAGGCTAAGCCCTTGTCTGTAATCACAATATCTTCGCCACTTTTGGTATGAGCCTCAACAGACTTGGGTGATACGCTGGTGATGATTGCAGGGATAAAGCCGTTAAATACTTCAAAGTCATCAAGCGCTATATCTAGCGCATTCTTTTTATTTTTCGCTGAGTACTCAGGTATTGGCAATGATGCAATATCTAGTATCTTTTCTGGGCCACGATAGCCGTGGCGTAGGTCGTAATCTAAAACGCCTTCACGCACTGCAGCATTTGCCGCTTCTTGGTTTGCTTTAAGGATGGTGGTGTAAACATTCAGGCCGCTACTGTAAATTTCATCTTGATATTGTGTATATAGCGTATCTCTGACGCTTTCGGCCACATAATCAGCAGACAAATCACGAGATTGCTTTGTAACTTTGAAGCGTAAAGGTTGCTTAAGCGCAGCTTGATAATCACTCTCCTTTAAAAATCCAAAGCGAAACATGTCGTGCAAAACTTCTTGCTGGCGACCCATTGAACGTTTTGAATTGGTAAACGGATTGTAGTTGGATGGCGCTTTTGGCAAGCCAGCTAGCAGTGCCGTTTCTGCAAGATTTAGTTTATCAAGCGTTTTTCCATAATACACTTGTGAAGCGGCAGCAAAGCCATAAGCCCGCTGACCTAAATAAATCTGGTTGATATAAAGCTCGAGTATTTTATCTTTGCTCAAACTATGCTCAATTTTAATCGCCAGCAGCGCTTCATTGATTTTGGTAATAAGTGTACGTTTGCCATTGGGAACCGTGAAAAAGTTTTTGGCAACTTGCATTGTGATGGTGCTGGCACCCTCGTGGGATCTGCCCGACACATTATTTTTGATTGCTCTTAATATCCCAGTAGTATCAATACCGTTGTGCTGATAAAAACGGCGATCCTCAATGGCCAACACCGCATCTTTAAGGTTTTGCGGAACTTGGTCGATATTAATAAATGCGCGGCGCTCTTCACCAAACTCGCCAATTAAATAGCCATCTTCAGAAAAAACGCGTAAAGGGAGTTTCGGCTGGTAATTAGTCAGCGCATCAAGCGAAGGAAGTGAGGGGTAAATAATGGCAGCAGCAATAGCAACAAGTGCTACCACGGATAAGCCGCCAACGAATATAGCTAGTAAAACGTAGTGCCACCATTTTGTAGGAGTCATGAAGTTTACGATTTCAATGGTTAGAATCGACACTATTATAAATTGCTATGATGCACCTTGCTAATAAACAATTAAATAAAGCATTAAAAAGTGTTAATTAAATCCACAATAAATTTGACCAATAAAATAAATTGCTTTACAGGGCTTAAAGTTGTTGATAGGATTTAATGTGAATTATTAGAATTGAACGTAACTAACGAACCCAGAAAGGGAATTTCAGTTTGAAATTCAACTTTTTTAAAGAAAAGACTCCTCCACTGATTGGAATCGACATCAGTTCCACTTCTATTAAGATGGTGGAACTGTCCGATGATGGTCGTGGCGGCTACAAGCTTGAGGGATACTCTACTGCACCCTTAGCCAAAGAAGCTATGGTTGATGGGAATCTGGGTGACCTTGAAAAGGTGGCTGATGCTATCAAACAGGCATGGAAACTTTTGGGGTCTCGTGAGAAGTGTGTCGCACTCGCGCTGCCAGCTTCTGCGGTGATTAGCAAAAAAGTGTTAATGGCTGCTGACCTTCGCGAGGAAGACATGGAGGCGCAAGTGGAAGCGGAAGCTAATCAGTACATTCCATTCTCTCTAGATGAAGTGAATATTGATTTTCAGGTACTTGGTGCGGCCCCAAACAATCCAGATGAAGTTGAAGTGTTGATTGCTGCGTCGCGCAAGGAAAAAATTGAAGACCGTGTTGCCGCAGCCGAAGGCGCTGGGCTTAAAGTCACGGTCATGGATGTTGAAAACTATGCTACAGAGGCTTCTTACTCTTTAGTATCAAGTCAGCTTCCTAATGCAGGTCGCGAACAAACCGTAATCATTATCGACATAGGCGCATCGATGATGCATATTAATGTATTGCACGATAATAAGTCAGTTTACACCAGAGAACAAAGTTTTGGTGGTGGTCAGCTGACGCAAGAAATTCAGCGTCGTTTTGGCTTGTCATTAGAAGAAGCCGAAATTGCTAAGCGCAAAGGCGGTTTGCCTGAAAGTTATGATAGCGAAGTATTGCAGCCCTTTATGCAGACGCTTGCTATGGAAGTCGCAAGGGCATTACAGTTTTTCACTAGTTCAACACAATACAATCGCATCGACCATATTGTATTGGCAGGTGGCTGCGCAGCGATTCCAGCGATTGATGTAGTCGTGCAAGATCGAACACAAGTTCATACCATTGTTGCCAACCCATTCCACAGTATGACAATTAATACTAGGCTTAAGCAACAGCAGGCAGCGACTGATGCTCCAGCGCTACTTATTGCATGCGGTCTTGCGATGAGGGGAGTAACGGTATGATACGCATCAACCTGCTACCGCATCGCCAAATAAGACGTGAAGCACGTCAGCGTGAATTCGGTTTAATGGCATTGTTTTCAGCAATTGCTGCCTCAGTGATTATCTTTTTGGGCTATACCTATATCAATGCAAAAATAGATGCGCAGGCAGAACGTAATGCGCGCTTAGACACCGCGATTGTAAAACTGGATAAAGAAATTGCTGATATTAAAGATCTGAAAAATCAGATCAGCACTATGCTAGAACGTAAGCAAGTGGTGGAGAATTTGCAAACTAACCGTAGTCAAGCGGTGGTTGTGCTAGATGAGCTGAGCAGGCAGTTACCAGAAGGTATGTATCTTAAGAGCATTAAGCAGCAAGGTAATGTGATTTCAATAGAAGGTGTTGCTGACACTAATGCACGCGTTGCCACTTTGGTGAGAAATCTTTCTACCTCAAATTGGATGGAGTCACCTAGTTTAGTTGAAATTAAATCTATTATTGTTAATACGCTGAAGCAAAATGCATTTGCATTGAATGTCAATATTAAAGTTCCTAAAGTTGAGACTGATGAGAAACCAGCTAAAGGTGGGAATTAATCATGAAGTTAGATGATTTTAATAATATAGATTTTAATAATGCAGGTAGTTTGCCCGCCGCAGTTAAAGCGGTATTGCTTTCATTCATATTTGTAGTCATTTTGGCTTTGGGCTACTATTTTTTATGGACTGATGCTTTCACTTCGCTTGATACAGCAAAGGCAAAAGAGGAAGAGTTGCGAAAAGTTTTTCTAGATAAGCAAGCCCAGGCCGTTAATTTGGCAGGCTACAAGCAGCAAATGGTGGAGATCGAAAAAACTTTTGGCGCATTGTTAAAGCAGTTACCTGACAAGTCTCAAATGGATGGACTATTAACTGATATTAATCAGGCTGGTTTGGGTCGCGGTTTAGAGTTTGAACTGTTTAAGCCTGGTCAAGAAACGCAAGCAGAGTTTTATGCAGAAATGCCAATCTCTATTAAAGTGCTTGGTACTTATCATGATCTAGGTGCGTTTGCCACGGACATCTCTAAGTTGTCACGCATCGTGACACTGAACGATATCTCAGTCAGCACTGGTAAAGAAGCTAAATCAAATAATGCAGATGCAGTGTTGGTGATGGAAGTTACGGCCAGAACTTACAGATATTTGGATGCAGATGAGCTTGCAGCTAAGAAAAAAAATGATGCAAAAAAATAATCTAGGTGGGAAAAGTTGATGAATCCAGTGAATTTGCGATTAAAGCGAAAATCCACGCGTAAGATGTGGTTCAAAATCTCATCGACTTGTTTGCTAAGCCTTAGCTTAGCTGCGTGTAGTGGTGGTGATGGAGATGATTTGGATAGCTTTATTAAAAACGCTGCGAAAGACATGCGGCCAAAAATCAAACCACTTCCGGAAGTAAAGCCATATCTTGCCCTGCAATATAATGCAGATGGTAAGTTAAGCGACCCGTTTCGCGCACGTAAGGCATCGAATAAAAATAGTGTTTTACAGCCCAAGATGAATCGCCCTAAAGAGCCCATGGAAGCGTATCCACTAGAAAGTATTAAATACGTCGGTCAGTTGTCAAAAGTTAAACTCACTTATGCATTGTTGTTAACGCCAGATAACGGAGTGCAACAAGTTAAAGTAGGTAATTACGTAGGTCAAAATTTTGGCATGGTGACAAAAATTACTGATAGTGAAGTTGAGCTAAAAGAGATTGTGCAGGATGATCTTTCAGGGGATTGGATAGAGCGAGTTTCTAATTTGCCATTGCAAGAGTAGTTAGCGATTTAATAGAAACCCCTATTTAAAGTAATTGGGAATTTAAGGTGAGACAATGAAAAACAACACATGGGTAGGCAAATTTTCACAGGTTTTTTTACTGTTAGGGCTAACAATAATTTCAGGCTTATCTTTTGCTGAAGAGCAATCTAACCTTAAAAATAAAATAGAAAGTGTGGATTTTTCATCTTTGCCTGGTGGTCGGGTGGCTATTCATATTAAAACCACAATGCCGCTAAAAAATGCACCTGCAGGGTTTACATTAAACAGTCCAGCACGTATTGCCTTAGATTTTCCAGGGGTAGCGAATGGCACGACTAAAACTAATATTCAAGCTGATCAAGGCTCATTAAAAAGTATCACACTTGCACAGGCTAAAGAACGTACTCGCATGGTGTTAAATCTATCTAAAAATGTAGGTTACAACACCACCATGAATGGTAACGATGTAACAATAATGTTGCAAGCTAACGAAGCGAGTGCAAATGCAGGCGTGGAAACAAAATTTTCTGAGCCAACGCTAGGCCAACAACAATTTGCAATTAATAATGTGGATTTTGCCCGCGGTAAAAATGGTGAAGGCCGCATCATCGTAGATTTGTCATCAGCCTCAGCTGGCATCAATATTAAGCAAAAAGGTAAAACAATCGTTGTCGACTTTCTGAATACAGATGTTCCAGCTAACCTGCAACGTAGATTAAATGTGACCAATTTTAATACGCCAGTTATTTATGTTGATACGATGAAGCAAGGAAGAAATGGGCAAATGGTGATTGAACCTAAAGGTAATTGGGAGCAATCAGCCTATCAGGCAGATAAAAAATTCATTATCGACGTACGCCAAGTTGTTGAAGATCCAAACAAACTTGTACGTGGAGCTAAACCTGGCTATGCTGGTGAGAAACTTTCGTTAAATTTCCAAAATATTGAAGTCCGTTCAGTATTGCAAGTGATTGCTGATTTTACAGGCTTGAATATTATTACAAGCGACACGGTCACCGGTAACTTAACTTTGCGTTTAAAAGATGTTCCATGGGATCAGGCTTTAGATATTATTACTCAAAGCAAGGGGCTATCAATGCGCAAAACTGGCAATGTTATTTTAGTGGCGCCTGCTGAAGAAGTTGCAGCAAAGGAAAAACAAATGCTTGAAGCAACGCAACAAATTGAAGACTTGGAGCCGCTGAGAACAGAAGTGTTCACGCTTAAATATATGAAAGCTGAATCATTAAAAAATATTTTAAGTGATCCAAAGCAGAAAATATTATCTAAACGTGGTAGCGCAGTGCTAGACCCACGTACAAACACTGTATTTGTTCAAGATACAGCTAAATATCTCGAACAGGTTCAGGCGATTATTAATAAGACTGATATCGCAGTTAAGCAGGTGATGATTGAATCTCGTTTGGTTATTGCTGACCAAAAATTCGGTAAGAGTTTAGGCGCTAGATTTGGAGTGAATAAAGCGAATACTACCGGAGATAATAGATACGCTGTAGGAAGTAATACAGACAGTACAAGTTCTGCTGTAATTGGTGGCACAGGTACCACAAATGGATTGCAGTCAAACCTTCCAGTAGCTAATGCGTTTGGTAGTTTTGCTTTTAGCTTTTTCAGACTACCTGCAGGTTTGTTACTTAACTTAGAACTAACGGCGTTAGAAACAGACAAGCGCGGTAAAGTGGTATCAAGCCCTAGAGTTACCACGGCCAATCAGCACAAAGCAGTAATTAAGTCGGGTGTTGAAATTCCATATGCAGAAGCATCGAGTAGTGGCGCTGCTACAGTTACATTTAAGGAAGCTGTGTTGAGTCTTGAGGTGACACCACAAATTACTCCTGATGATAAAATTATTATGGATTTAAATGTTAAAAAACAAAGTGTTGGACAGATATTCTTAAACATCCCTTCAATTGATACTAAAAGCTTAGAGACGCAAGTATTAGTATCAAACGGTGAAACCGCAGTTTTAGGGGGTATTTTTGAGCAAACCATGCGTACAGATGTTGAAAAAGTACCATTCTTTGGTGATTTGCCAGTGATGGGTAATTTGTTTAAACGTAAAATTACGCAAGATGACAGAAGTGAGTTATTAATTTTCATCACACCAAAAATTATGGATGACAGTTTAAGTTTGCAATAGGCGGTAAATTTTCAACTACAGTTGCTAAATAAAATTAGCTAAATCTGACAGACTCATCAGTTTACCTTA
>JAYTRW010000513.1:0-8395 GCA_043745985.1 Methylotenera sp. | reverse complement strand
TTGAAGACTGGGATAAATTGTTGGATGATACGGTCATGACGGTTGCTGCTATTGATCGCTTGATTCATCATGCCACGATCATTCAGTGTGAGGGGGGGGAGCTACCGAAGAAAATCATCAATGCAAAAACAGAAGTAAAAATCTCAGCGTCAACTAGACAAGATAATTGTCGCGCTATATCACAGTCATCTTGATCAGCTGAGCCCGATGATGTTTGAAAAGTTACAAAGTGGAAGTTAAAAAACGTCTATGAAAGCGGGGGAAGTCCAGTTATTACAAATAAAACAATGGGTTAAGAAACATATTGGCTAGTTATCTAGGACAGACCCTAATTTAATACTCATCAAAACTATTTTCTTGCATGTTGTCTACAACAGTGATAAATATTGAGTATTAGTTTCAATCCCCAGCTAGGAAAAAAGCGGTAATCATGTTTAAAACTAGTAATAAATGAGATATAATTAGGGGTTGAAGATGTTATTTTTTAGTCTCAACAAGCGGTTTTATTGAGAGAATGTCGTGACGCAAATAAAATACGTTAAAAATAATATCAGCACCAATATTAATTATATTTAATGCGGTTAGAGTCGGTGTTTTTGAGTCTCTCCGTGACCAAAAAAAGCTTATTAAAAGCTTAAGCTGCAGAATTGACAGATGATTACGGCTGTATTTGTAATCAATGTGTCATGGATAGCATGTAAAAATAAAGTGTTATCGTCCGTCAAATTTCTTGATGGGTGTTCAAAAGATCTAATTTGGGGCTAGTGCGTGTTAGAAAACTACTTTCCGATATTGATGTTTATTCTCGTTGGCTTGGCTGTCGGCGTGGGTCCCCTTGTGCTGGGTTTGTTGGTTTCGCCACACAAGCCAGATGCCGCAAAAAATTCTCCATATGAGTGTGGTTTTGAAGCGTTTGAAGATGCACGCATGCGCTTTGATGTTCGTTATTACCTCGTTGCCATCTTATTTATCCTATTCGATTTGGAAATTGCGTTTTTATTTCCTTGGGCGGTTGTATTGCAGGAAATTGGTTTGTTTGGCTTTATTGCTATGATGATATTTTTGGGTGTGTTGGTCATCGGCTTTATTTACGAGTGGATGAAAGGTGCCTTGGAATGGGATTAAACCTCAGAGTGGGACTATGTAAGCCATGAGTATTGAAGGTATTTTAGAAAAAGGTTTTGTCACAACTACGCTGGATACGGTGATTAATTACACGCGTACAGGTTCGATGTGGCCAATGACCTTTGGTTTGGCGTGTTGTGCGGTAGAAATGATGCACGCAGGTGCTTCACGTTACGACTTAGACCGTTTCGGTATCGTTTTCCGCGGAAGCCCACGTCAGTCAGATGTGATGATTGTAGCTGGTACGCTTGTTAATAAAATGGCGCCAGCGCTACGTAAGGTATATGACCAAATGGCTGAGCCTCGTTGGGTAATCTCAATGGGTTCATGCGCTAATGGCGGCGGTTATTATCATTATTCGTATGCTGTTGTGCGCGGATGTGATCGCATCGTGCCGGTTGATGTTTACGTGCCAGGTTGCCCACCAACTGCTGAAGCCTTACTCTACGGCATTATCCAGCTACAAAATAAAATCAAACGTACTAACACCATCGCGAGATAGTGCGAGCTAAAAGAGAAATATGTCAGCTAAATTAGACCAATTATTAAGTGATTTGCAAGCTTCGCTTGGCGATAAAATCACTAAGCATGTTGTTGCGCTAGATGAAATTACGATTGAATGTAAAGCCTCAGATTATTTGACGGTTTGCCAATTGTTGCGTGATGAGACGACCTTAAAGTTTGAGCAATTAATCGATTTAAGTGGCCTCGATTATCAAGCTTATGGCGATGGTGCCTATGATGGCTTGCGCTATGCGGTAGTATGCCATCTTCTTTCAGTTTCACTTAATCATCGAGTGCGTTTGCGTGTGTTTGCCCAAGATGAAGATTTCCCTATTCTGCCGACTTTGGTCGACGTGTGGTCAGTCGCGAATTGGTTTGAACGTGAAGCGTTTGATATGTTCGGCATCATGTTTGAAAATCATCCAGATTTACGTCGCCTTCTCACTGACTATGGTTTTGTTGGTCATCCGTTCCGTAAAGATTTCCCTATGATTGGCAATGTTGAAATGCGTTACGACCCAGAGCAGCAGCGCGTGATTTATCAACCTGTAACAATTGATGAGCGCAATAATGTGCCGCGTGTAATTCGTGATGAAGGAGCGCACCGTGGCTGAGATTCGTAATTACACCATGAACTTTGGTCCGCAGCATCCTGCGGCACACGGCGTTTTACGCTTGGTGTTGGAGTTGGATGGTGAAGTGATTCAACGCGCAGACCCGCATATTGGTTTGCTGCATCGCGGTACTGAAAAGTTAGCTGAAAACCGTACATATTTACAATCTGTGCCATATATGGATAGGCTTGATTACGTTTCGATGATGTCGAACGAGCATGCTTACGTGATGGCGATTGAAAAAATGATGGGTATTGACGTGCCTATCCGTGCGCAATATATACGTGTGATGTTTGATGAAATTACTCGTGTTCTCAATCACCTGTTATGGCTTGGTGCGCATGCGTTAGACGTGGGCGCAATGACAGTGTTTTTGTACGCATTCCGCGAACGTGAAGACTTGTTTGACTGCTACGAGGCTGTTTCAGGCGCACGTATGCACGCTGCGTACTACCGACCAGGTGGGGTTTATCGTGATCTGCCAACGCAAATGCCGCAATATGAAGTGTCGCCTTTGCGTAATGCTAAAACCGTTAAAAGGCAAAATGAAAACCGTCAAGGTTCGTTGTTGGATTTCATTGAAGACTTTACAAATCGCTTTCCAAAATATGTGGATGAATACGAAACCTTGCTGACTGATAACCGTATTTGGAAGCAGCGTACCGTTGATGTTGGTATCGTCACGCCAGAGCGTGCTTTGCAGTTAGGTATGACGGGTCCAATGCTTCGTGGTTCAGGCATCGCTTGGGATTTGCGTAAAACACAGCCTTATGAAGTGTACGCAAAGATGGATTTTGATATTCCTGTTGGCGTGAATGGCGATTGTTACGACCGTTATTTGGTGCGTATGGAAGAGTTTAGACAATCAAACCGCATCATTAAACAATGCGTTGATTGGTTGCGTAAAAATCCAGGTCCAGTGATTTCTAGCGATAATAAAGTTGCACCGCCAGACCGTGAAGGTATGAAGACCAACATGGAAGATATGATTCACCATTTCAAGTTGTTCACAGAGGGTTTTCACGTGCCAGCTGGCGAGGCTTATGCTGCCGTTGAGCATCCAAAAGGTGAGTTTGGTATTTACATGGTGTCAGATGGCGCTAACAAACCCTATCGCCTAAAAATTCGTGCGCCAGGTTTTGCCCATTTAGCCGCTTTAGATGAAATGACGCGCGGACACATGATTGCTGACTTGGTGGCGATCATTGGTACTCAAGATATTGTATTTGGCGAAATAGATAGATAATTAGGTCTGATAAATAAAAAATGTTAAGCCCACAAGCTGTAGAAAAAATAGATTACGAACTGACAAAATATCCAGCTGACCAGCGTCAAGCTGCGGTGATGAGTGCTCTGCGCATTGTGCAAACAGAGCGTGGCTGGTTGTCAAAAGAAAGCATTACTGAAATTGCGCAATACTTACGTATGCCTGAAATCGCCGCGATGGAGGTGGCAAGTTTTTATAATATGTACGACTTATCACCCGTCGGAAAATACAAAATCACAATCTGCACCAATATTTCATGCATGTTGCGCGATAGTGATGTGATTGTTAATCATCTAAAGACCACGTTAGGCGTTGGCTTTAATGAAGTGACCCCCGATGGTAAATTCTGCCTAAAAGAAGGTGAGTGCATGGGTTGTTGTGGTGGCGCGCCTTTAATGCACGTCAACAATACTGAAATGCATGAGTTTTTGACCGTTGTAAAAGTAGATGCGATTCTTGAGGAGCTTAAATAATGGCGACTCGTAAACCAGTTGTGATGACTGATTTAAAAGGTCAAACCTTAGTGACGTTGCGGACGCTCACAGAAGAGAATCCAGCATCATTAGAAACCTATATTAAGCTTGGCGGTTATTCTGCGTTAAAACGTATTGTGACTGAGAAAACTAAAGCGACAGATATTATCACCGAAGTTAAGACCTCGGGTCTACGTGGTCGTGGTGGTGCGGGCTTCCCAACAGGGCTTAAGTGGAGCTTTATGCCACGCTACTTTGATGGCGTGAAATACTTGGTGTGTAACTCCGATGAAGGCGAGCCAGGCACATTTAAAGACCGCGATATTATTCGATACAACCCACACCAGTTGATTGAAGGTATGGCGATTGCAGCTTATACCTTGGGTGCGCGTGTAGGTTACAACTACATCCATGGTGAAATCTGGCAAGATTACGAGATATTCGAAGCCGCTTTGCATGAAGCTAAAGCAGCTGGTTATTTAGGTGAAAATATTCTCGGTACCCACTTTAATTTTGATTTATACGCAGTACATGGCTACGGTGCCTATATTTGCGGTGAAGAAACTGCATTGATTGAATCGATTGAAGGCAAAAAAGGTCAGCCGCGTTTCAAACCACCATTTCCAGCAAGTTATGGCGTGTTTGGTAAGCCAACCAATGTCAATAATACAGAAAGTTACACTTCTATCCCTTGGATATTAGAGCACGGCGGACAAGCTTTTGCCGATTTAGGCGTGCCTAACTCAGGGGGTACTAAATTATTCTCAGTATCTGGACATGTTGAAAAGCCAGGTAATTACGAAGTTAAAATGGGCATGCCATTTAATGAGCTATTAGAGCTTGCAGGTGGCGTTTGGAAAGGTCGTAAACTTAAAGCGGTGATTCCAGGCGGCCCCTCAACACCAGTAATGCCTGCAGAAGCAATTATGGCAGCGACGATGGATTATGAGGGCTTAAGTAAAGCGCACTCTAGTTTAGGCGCTGGCTCAATGATTGTGATGGATGAAACCACTTGTATGGTAAAAGCCTTGCATCGTTTGTCTTATTTCTTTTATGAAGAAAGCTGCGGTCAATGTACTCCATGTCGTGAAGGTACAGGTTGGGTTTATCGTGTGATAGACCGCATTGTTAATGGTAAAGGCAAAATGGACGATTTAGATTTGCTAACAGATGTAAGCAACAACATTGCAGGTCGTACTATCTGTGCGTTAGGCGAAGCTGCTGCAACGCCAGTGTTGAGCTTCATTAAACATTTTAGACCAGAGTTTGAATACTATATTCAGCATGGTAAGAGTATGGTGGAAAGTCAATAATGTTAAATATTGAAATAGATGGCAAAGAGTTAGAAGTCGAACACGGCAGCACCATTATTGATGCCGCAGATAAGGCTGGCATTGCCATACCACGTTTTTGTTATCACCCTAAGTTATCAGTAGCAGCTAACTGTCGTATGTGTTTGGTGCAGGTTGAAAAGTTCAACAAACCGTTACCAGCCTGCGCAACGCCTGTAGCTGATGGTATGAAGATTTTCACACGCTCTAAATCTGCCATTGAAGCGCAAAAAAGTGTAATGGAGTTTTTGTTAATCAATCACCCGCTTGATTGCCCGATTTGCGATCAAGGCGGCGAGTGTGATTTGCAAGATATTGCAGTGGCTTACGGCACCAGTGGTTCACGCTACACCGAAGAAAAACGCGTTGTTTTCAACAAAAATATTGGCCCGCTAGTCAGTACCGATATGACTCGTTGTATTCAATGTACGCGCTGTGTGCGCTTCTTAAAAGAAGTCGGCGGTATGATGGAGTTGGGTATGGTCGGCCGTGGCGAGCATGCTGAAATTACCGCTTACGTCGATAAAAGTGTGAACTCAGAGCTGTCAGGTAATATAATCGATTTATGTCCAGTCGGTGCATTGACTAGTAAGCCTTACCGCTATTCAGCACGTAGCTGGGAACTGACACGTCGTCCAAGTATCGCACCACATGATGGCTTAGGCTCACATATTGAGGTGCATGTAAAAGACAATAAAGTCATGCGTGTATTGCCACGTGAAAAAGAGAGTATTAACGAGTGCTGGTTGTCAGACCGTGATCGCTTCTCTTACGAAGGCTTAAATAGCCCAGACCGCCTCAAGGTGCCGATGATTAAACATAATGGCAACTGGGTGGAAACAGACTGGAAAACAGCGCTAGAATTTGCTGCAGGTCAGATTAAAGACATTACCAATGAGCATGGTGCAGAATCATTAGGCGTGCTTGTTTCGCCAAATAGCACGATGGAAGAGGGTTATCTTGCTAAGAAACTAGCGGATGGTTTAGGTTGTGGTAACGTGGATTATCGTTTGCGCCAAACTGACTTTAGGTTAGATGGTAAACGTTTAGGTACACCATGGATGGGCTGCAATATTCAAGAAATTGAAGAGCTGGATCGTATTTTGATTATTGGTTCAAATCTACGTAACGAGCACCCATTACTGGCGCAACGTTTCCGTAAAGCCGTTGCTAATGGTGCTCAGCTATCCATTATCAGTCCATTGGATAATAATCCTTTAATGGATATTACGCATAAAGTGATTGTGCGTCCAAATGATATGGTTAATGTGCTTGGTCAAGTGTTAAAAGCAATGTCTGGCTTGCAGAAGCTATCTCTATGCTTGCCACTAACACTTACACAATTGTTATCAGACATTAAAGTACGCCCTAATACCCAAGCGATTGCTGAAAGTATGGCTGGGCATGGTGAAACTTATGATTTAATTTCACCAAAAGTCGGTATTTTCTTAGGCAATATGGCGTTGAGCGATCCTAGGTTTACTGAAATGTATAGTATGGCTGAGGCTATCGGTGGTATTTCAGGCGCTAAAGGCGGTATTTTGCCAGCAGCGGCAAATAGCACGGGTATGCATATGTTAGGGGTGATGCCTAACAGCATTGGCATGCATGCACGTGCAATGTTAGAAGTGCCTCGCAAGGCATATTTGCTTGTGAATATTGAGCCTGAGCTTGATTGCCAGCATGCGGCTTTAGCTAAGGCTGCGATGGAAAAAGCTGAATGTGTTGTTGCGCTTACAGCTTTTAAATCTCAAGCCTTAGAACATGCCGATGTATTATTGCCAATCGCGCCGTTTACTGAAACTTCAGGTACATTTATGAGCATGGAAGGTCGCGTACAAAGCTTTACTGCTGTAACTAGACCATTGGGTGAATGTCGTCCAGCATGGAAAGTTTTACGTGTTTTGGCAAATACGCTACGTTTACAAGGTTTTGACTATGAAACCAGTGAGCAAGTTAAAGATGCTGCTTTTGAAGGTGAAAAACCGTCTGCTGTGGTTTGGCGTAGTTTGAACAACAACTTGAAAGAGTTAGTTGAGATTCAAATTAACATTAAACATGAAGGCTTGCAACGCATTGGTGAAGTGCCACAATATGAATCTGATCCAATTGTTCGCCGTTCAACACCGCTGCAAAAAACTAAATACAACATTAAACCAATGGCGCGCATGTGTTCGAGTCAGTTGGCTGAATTAGGCTTGAGTGATGGCGACCTTGTTTCAGTTAAGCAAGACAAAGGCAGCGCGGTGCTAACTGTGAAGCTAGATGAGCACGTAGCTAAAGGTTGTGTGCGCGTCGCTGCAGCGCATGAAGATACGATCGGTTTGGGTGATTTGATGGGTGATATTACTGTTGAAAAATTATCACCAGAACAACTTAAAGGTGATGCTCTTGTTGCGGAGGCGCGAGCATGATTGCGTCATTCTTAGCACTTTGCTCAAATTTATTTGGTAGCTATTGGCCAGCAGTGCAATTGACGGTTTGGACTTTAGTTAAAATCGTTGCCATTGTTGCGCCTTTAATGGGAGCGGTTGCTTATCTAACCCTAGCTGAACGTAAAGTTATTGGTTATATGCAAGTGCGCATCGGCCCAAATCGTGTGGGTTATTTTGGTTTACTACAGCCGATTGCTGATGGTTTAAAGCTTTTATTTAAAGAAATCGTTATTCCTACCGCTTCAAATAAAACCTTGTTTTTACTAGGTCCTGTGTTAGCGATTGCGCCTGCTTTTGCGGCATGGGCGGTGGTGCCGTTTGATGCAACTCTTGTCTTGGCAAACGTGGATGCTGGTTTACTTTATATTTTAGCCATGACATCAGTCGCGGTTTATGGGGTGATTATTGCTGGTTGGGCGTCTAACTCTAAATACGCATTTTTAGGGGCTTTGCGGTCTGCAGCACAAATCGTGTCATATGAAATTGCCATGGGTTTTGCCTTGGTGGGCGTGTTGATGTGTGCAAATACATTGAATCTTGGCAAAATCGTGATGGGTCAAGAGGGTGGTTTTTGGCACTGGTATTTCTTGCCGTTATTTCCATTATTCGTCGTTTACTTTATTAGTGCTGTCGCTGAAACTAACCG
>JAYTRW010000512.1:0-8507 GCA_043745985.1 Methylotenera sp. | reverse complement strand
CCAGCAATCGTCGGCCGTACACCTAAATTTGCCACACTATTCATACCATCTAATTTTACCGCAAACACCCCCGTTAACGCAGGGCGCTCATGCCGCATATGCACATTGGCCGTTGGAAAACCAAGCTGACGCCCTAACTTAGCGCCATGCACCACTTTGCCACTCATGCTGTATGGGCGACCTAACAATACACTGGCTTCATGCAATGAACCTGTAGCCAGCGCAGAACGCACGCGAGTACTAGACACGCGCGCATCGTCTAAATCAACTTGTGGCAAACTAATGAGATTAAACTTCGCTTCTAAAAAATCTAATATAGAACCAGCACGCATGGCGCCAAATCTAAAATCATCTCCAACCAAAATAGCTCGCGCATTCAAGGAGTCTCGCAAAATATTTTGCATAAATTCTTGTGGCGTCAACTTGGCTAATCGTCGATTGAAGCGACATACGTAAGTAGTTTCAACCCCAGCTTCTGCAAAATGTTCAAGCTTTTCACGCAATGAACTTAGTCGCGCGGGCGCAGTTTCTGGTGCAAAAAACTCACGCGGATGCGGTTCAAAAGTCATCACCGCAGAAGTTAGATTGAGTGCTTTTGCAGTTTCATTCAGCTTTTGCAATAGCGCCTGATGTCCTAAATGCATGCCGTCAAAATTGCCTATCGCCAACGCACAAGGCTGCTGTTGCATTAAAGGAATATGGCGAAATATTTTCATTTAGTGTGTCACTCTACGAATGTAATCGCGCGGCTTAAAGCCTAGCATCATTAGAGTTGCAAAATAACTCACGCCACCCACCACCAATAAAGCAGTAAGATAAATCAGTCGCTTCATTAATCCATAATGTAACCACGCAGCCGTATCCCCCATCGCAAAATAAAGCGTGACTCCCATCACGCTAAGTGCAGCTAACAGCTTAAGCAAAAAAATCGTCCAGCCTGGTTGCGGCTGAAAAATATGATGCTGACGCAAATGATAATAAAGTAATGACGCATTGATACATGCACCCAAGCCAATCGCCAAAGCCAAGCCAGCATGTTGTAAGGGCAATACAAAAATAAACAATCCGTTCATCAATTGCGTAACTATTAATGTAAAGACAGCAATTTTAACTGGTGTTTTAATATTTTGTCGCGCATAAAAGCCTGGTGCTAGAATTTTGACTAAAATCAAACCTAGCAAACCAACGCTATAGGCCACAAGGGCTTGCTGTGTCATTACTACGTCAATGGGGGTGAATTTACCGTAATGAAATAATGCGGTGACCAAAGGCGTGGCGAGTACGGCTAATGCTACCGCAGCAGGCGCAGCCAGAATAAAGGTTAGACGTAAGCCCCAATCTAACAATTGTGAGTATTCACACTCATCCTTACCCGCATAGGCTTTAGATAAACTAGGCAATAATATAGTACCGAGCGCCACACCAAGCACGCCCGTTGGAAACTCCATTAATCTATCTGCGTAATATAGCCAGCTCACACTGCCCGTTTTTAAAAATGAGGCAAATATTGTATTCGTTATCATGGAAATTTGCGCCACCGATACGCCCAACACCGCAGGCCCCATCAACTTTAAAATGCGCCAAACGCCATCATCCCCTGCATGAAAGTCAAGTTTAGGTAATAAGCCAATTTGCTTTAGAAACGGAATTTGAAATATTAACTGTAGAAATCCACCAAAAAATACCGCCCACGCCAACACTTTAATTGGTTCGGCAAAATGGTCTGCAAAAAACAATACCGCCGCAATCATGCTGACATTCAGCCAAACAGGAGTAAAGGCTGGAATGCCAAACTTGTTATAAGTGTTGAGCACTCCACCAGCCATTGAAACCAGCGAGATAAAGAAAATATAGGGGAAAGTAATACGCAACAACTCAACTGTTAGCTGCATTTTAGGCTGATCTACGGTAAAGCCTGGCGCAATGAGTGCGACTATCCACGGCGCAGCCAACATACCAAGCAAAGTCACAACCACAAGAATTAAACCTAACCATGTGGCTACACGGCTGATCAGGTTATGCGTTTCATCAAAACTACGCTGACTTTTATATTCAGCCAAAATAGGCACGAAAGCCTGGCTAAAAGCACCCTCAGCTGAAATTCTCCGTAATAAATTAGGAATTTTGAACGCGACGATAAATGCATCGCTCAGCATACCCGCGCCAAACACCCGAGCAATCAAGGTATCTCTAACAAACCCCAATATACGAGACACAAAGGTCATGCTGCCAACTTTGGCTAAGGCTTTGAGTAGATTCATAATTAAAATTGGGGAAATTGGCTTATTAACAACATATTGCGCGATTTTATCATGCCAACAGACATCATGCGGCAAATAGCCATGATATTTACTTCATTTAAACTTGCAATGTGTTTAGAAAATAGCTATGATTATGGGCTTCGTATTTCGAATAGCTTTTAGCACCCTTTAGGAAAGAAACATAGATGGCAAATACCGCACAAGCAAGAAAACGTGCTCGTCAAGCAGTTAAGCAACGCGCTCACAATGCAAGTTTGCGCTCTACTTTGCGTACCGCGATTAAAAAAATTATTAAAGCTGTAGAAGCTGGCGATAAAGTTGCCGCTACTGCTGCATATAGCGAGAATGTAAGTGTAATTGACCGCATCGCGGACAAAAACATCATTCATAAAAATAAAGCATCACGTCATAAAAGCCGCTTAAATGCTGCTATTAAAGCGATGTCTGCTGAAGCTCCAGTAGCTGTAGCTGCGAAAGTAAAAGCCGCACCTAAAGCTAAAACTGCACCTAAAACAGCATAATAGTTGTATGTAACAAAAAGCCTCGCAATGCGAGGCTTTTTGTTTTCTGGGATTGATTAAACCCTCATGAAACTAAGAGCTTAATCAATTTAGCGTGCCAACTATTGCTCTCCAATTTTTAATTCGGTACGTACTTGCATTGCTTGCTTGATCGCCTCATCACGACTCACATTAATCACAGTAAAATGCCCCATTTTTCTACCCGTACGTGCTTGCTGTTTACCGTACAAATGCATTTTCAACATTGGGTTATTTAATGCAACTTGCCACTCAGGTGCAGAATCTATATCCTCAGGCCAAATATCACCCAATAGATTGACCATCACTGCTGAGCTATGCTGTCTAGAACTACCTAAAGGCAAACCTGTCATTGCACGTACTTGCTGTTCAAACTGGTTTGTCACACAAGCGTCAATCGTATAGTGCCCAGAATTATGCGGTCTAGGCGCAATTTCATTCACCAACAACTCACCATTACAAACAAAAAACTCAACGCCTAATACGCCAACATAAGCCAGCTTTTCAGCGACCAATATTGCCAATTTCTGTGCTTGATGGCTAATCGCATCACGACCACGCGCTGGCGCGATTGAAACATCTAATATACCGTTGAGATGACTATTTTCTGAAGTCGGAAATGTTGCCACATTGCCTTGCACATCACGCGCTAACACGACTGAAACCTCATAATCAAGTTTCAACATTTTTTCTAGTACACATTCTTCGCGCTCAAATTGCGCAAATGCTAGTTGCGCTTCATGTTGATTTTTGACTCTAGCCTGACCTTTACCGTCGTAACCAAAACGTGCAACTTTCAGAATGGCTGGGTAAATATCGCTATCATCATTCGGTAAGTCCTCAACTTCATTGATAACTTCGAATGGCGCAACAGGCAAACCTGCATGCTTAAGAAAGTTTTTTTCACTGACACGATGCTGCGCAATCGCGACACTGTAAGCACTTGGACGCACAGGCTTAGTTTCAGCTAGAAAAGATAGTGAGTCTGCTGGTACATTTTCAAACTCGGTACTGATTGCTTCACAAGTGTTAGCTAACTTCAATAAAGCCGCCTTATCATCAAAAGCTGCGCAAATATGCACATCGGCAATTTTGCCTGCTGGGCTATTTGCATCCGGGTCTAACACTGTGACTTTGTAACCCATTTCGTGTGCAGCGACTACAAAAAAACGACCGAGTTGACCGCCTCCAAGCATGCCTAGCATTGCTGGTGGAAGAATGACGGGGGTTTGTTCTTGATGATGGTTCATATATTGAATACTGTTTGATTGAGATTAAAACTTAGTAATATTTAACTGTAATATTTCACTTAAAAACGTTTAAGGCTTGTCGCTTAATTCCATCGCATGTACTTTTTCAGCCTGCTTAGTACGGAATTCACTTAATTTTTTAGCTAAAGCCGCATCATGATTAGCTAAAATTGAAGCTGCAAATAAACCAGCATTCGCTGCGCCAGCTTCGCCAATGGCAAAGGTAGCCACAGGGATGCCTTTAGGCATTTGCACGATAGAAAGAAGTGAGTCCTGACCTTGCAAATGCTTAGAAGGTACTGGCACACCTAAAACCGGCAAAGTAGTTTTAGCAGCCACCATGCCTGGCAAATGCGCTGCGCCACCAGCACCCGCAATAATCACTTGGTAGCCTTTTTGTGCGGCAGTTTCTGCAAAACTAAACATTAGATCTGGTGTGCGATGCGCTGAAACCACATCGGCAGTATAAGCAATATTGAAATCAGCTAACATTTGGGCAGCAGCTTTCATAATAGGCCAGTCGCTATCAGAGCCCATAATAATCGCCACTAAAGGTTGTTTGTTCATTAACATTCCTTTGTTATTCTTTATGTATCAAGTTCACAAAAAATTAAAATATAAGTTTGTTTATCCATAATTTGCTTAACTTAGACTTACAGCAAGACGAGATTGTCTCTATGTATTAACTCAGCTTCTTCTACATAGCCCAATATTTTTTCAATCTCTTTGCTAGATTTTCGCATGATTCTAGTGGCTTCCATGGCTGAGTAGTTGACTAAACCACGCGCTAACTCTACGCCGTTTTCATCGCAACAAGCAACCACTTCGCCGCGCTCAAAGCTACCTTCAACAGCGGTTACGCCAATAGGCAATAAACTTTTGCCATCTTGCTTGATGACTTTTACCGCGCCTGCATCTAGCGTTAATTTGCCTCGCAACTGCAAATGATCTGCCAACCATTGCTTACGCGCAGTCGTTTTCATTTCTGTGGTTTGCAGATGCGTCCCAATGACTTCACCTGCCGCTAAACGAACTAGTACATTTTTTTCACGGCCTGAAGCAATGATAGTATTAGCACCACTTCTAGACGCACGTTTTGCAGCAAGAATCTTGGTTAGCATGCCACCAGTACCAACGCTACTACCTGCGCCACCCGCCATCTGCTCTAGCGCAGCATCGCCAGCGGTTGCATGTTGTATAAATTTAGCATCTTTATCTTTACGCGGATCTGCCGAATACAAACCTTGCTGATCCGTTAAAATCACTAAAGTGTCAGCCTCTATCAAATTAGCGACTAATGAACCTAAAGTATCATTGTCTCCAAAGCGAATTTCATCGGTAACAACTGTATCATTCTCATTAATGATAGGAATGACTTTTAAATCAAGCAAAGTACGCAAAGTGCTACGCGCATTCAAATAGCGTTTTCTATCGGCTAAATCATCGTGGGTTAGCAACACTTGCGCAGTATGCAATTGATGCTCAGTAAAACAGCTCTCATACATCTGCACCAAACCCATTTGACCTACGGCTGCTGCAGCTTGTAATTCATTCACGGCGGTTGGGCGTTTTTTCCAACCTAATCTCTGCATGCCTTCAGCAACAGCACCACTGGAAACCAATACAATTTGCTTACCTTGTTGCACCAAAGCAGCAATTTGCGCCGCCCAAGCAGCAATTGCTGCTTGGTCTAAGCCATTACCATTATTGGTGACAAGGCTAGAGCCAACTTTTACCACAATTACTTTCGCATCAAACAAAAGTGATGTTGAAGTGAGCGCCTGAGATTCCACAACAGTCATTTTAGACGTCTTTTTTTGTCACAGTAATACTTGTTGCGCTTTCGTTAATCAAACCAGTATCAGCGAGCGCATCTTCAGCCTCTCGTTTATTTTCTTCGATATGCTGCATGATTGCGTAAGTCAATTCTTTACAACCAACGCCGCTAATAGCTGAAATCGCGAATACGCGACCTTTCCAACCGTAGTCTTTGACGAACTGTTTTACGACTTCTTGTGACTCGGGCAACATGTCGATTTTATTCAACACCAACCAGCGTGGCTTGTCATAAAGTGCCTCATCATACTTACGCAGCTCTTCAACAATCGCTTTGGCTTCATAAACTGGGTCAACAGCATCATCAAATGGCGCAATATCGACTAAATGCAACAACAAAGAAGTACGTTGCAGATGGCGTAAAAACTGATGACCTAGCCCAGCGCCCTCAGCCGCACCTTCAATGATGCCTGGAATATCAGCAATCACAAAACTACGCTCGGTATCCACACGCACCACACCCAAATTAGGATGCAAGGTGGTAAATGGATAATCGGCCACTTTAGGTTTTGCTGCAGAAACCGAACGAATAAATGTAGATTTTCCCGCATTTGGCATGCCTAACAAACCGACATCGGCCAATACTTTAAGCTCTAAATAAAGCTCAAACTCTTCACCCACGTCACCTTTGGTACATTGGCGTGGCGCACGATTCAAGCTAGATTTGAAATGCACATTACCCAACCCCCCCTTGCCACCAGATGCCATCTGCGCGCGCTGACCATGCTCACTCAAATCTACCAGCATTTGCTCGCTGGCTTTATCTGAAATTACCGTACCTACTGGCACACGCAACACCATATCGTCGCCTTTTGCACCATAACACTCAGCACTACGGCCATTTTCGCCACGCTGTGCTCTAAAAGTACGAGTGTAGCGATAGTCAACTAAAGTATTAATATTGCGATCAGCTTCAACAATGATAGAGCCACCACGACCACCGTCACCGCCACTTGGGCCACCCATTGGCTCGTATTTCTCACGACGAAACGTAGCAACGCCGTTACCACCGTCGCCTGCATAAATTTTGATTGTTGCTTCGTCTATAAATTTCATTTTTTTGACCTATTGCAGAAGTACTTTAATTGTTAAATCAGTAAAATTAAAGCAATCCCGTCATTCCTGTGTGCCTGTAAAGGGCTTTCAGTAGAGTTAATCAGCTTGAACTGATTATTCACACGTGAGAGTTTACCAAATAAAAAAGCCTCATCAAACGATGAGGCTTTAATAAAGTTATTTTAACTTAAGCTACAACAATAATGCTTACAGTGTGGCGTTTTAAAGCGCCTTTAATTGCAAATGATACTTTACCGTCCGCTTTTGCGAACAAAGTGTGATCTTTACCCATGCCAACATTTTCGCCTGCGTGCATTTTTGTACCGCGTTGACGAACAATGATGCTACCTGCTGTCACAACTGTTTCACCAAATGCTTTAACACCTAGTCGTTGTGAGTGTGAATCGCGACCGTTACGTGAACTACCGCCTGCTTTTTTGTGTGCCATGATTTAATCCTTAAGTCTTATTTATTGCTTCAATTATTCTGCAGCTTTAGCGGCTTTCGCTTTTGCTGGTTTTGCAGCAGCTTGACCTGCAGCTAAAATTTCGCCGATTTGAATCTCAGTAAAACTTTGGCGATGGCCTTGTGTTTTACGATAATGTTTACGACGACGGAATTTGAAAATCATTACCTTCTCACCACGGCCATGTGAAAGCACGGTTGCTTTTACAGTTGCGCCGTTAATGATAGGTGATCCGATGGTTGTGCTTTCACCATCTGAAACCATTAAAATTTGATCTAGCGTAACAGTACCGCCAACTTCAACTTCTAATTTTTCAACTTTTAATCTTTCGCCTGAAATTACGCGATATTGCTTACCACCAGTTTTAATTACAGCATACATGATTGAGCCTTAAATTACGCTTTCTAAAGAATTCGGCATTATACGCAAATAATTTAGCAAAGCAAACCATAATCGCAAGCAATTTCAAAAAACTGCCGCATTAATTCGAATTCACAATTATCTCACGATTTATGTGGCTGTTGCTAGTATATAAAAACAGCTATAACCCAACCTTGAAAGTTGGCTGTGATAAAATATTTCGTTACTTTTTAAGGCTTATTATCGTGACGCAAAGTAACACTCCATCTAGTAGCTCACCATTAAACACTATTCAATCTTGCATCGCTGCTGATATTCAAGCTGTGAATACGGTTATTACGCACTCTTTACACTCTGATGTCACATTGGTTAATCAGGTTGCGCATTATATTGTGAATAGTGGTGGTAAGCGCTTACGCCCTATATTAGTTCTACTTTCTGGTGGGCTTTTTGGCGAAGTGAAACCTGAACATCACCAATTGGCTGCAGTAGTTGAGTTTATTCATACTGCCACATTACTGCATGACGACGTAGTGGATGAGTCATCGAAACGTCGTGGGCAAAATACGGCGAATGCTATTTTTGGCAATGCCGCCAGCGTGCTAGTCGGCGACTTTGTGTATTCACGTGCGTTCCAAATGATGGTGGCAGTACAAAACATGCGCGTAATGGAAGTGTTAAGCAACGCAACTAATATTATTGCCGAAGGCGAAGTGCTGCAATTATTAAATATACACAA
>JAYTRW010000511.1:0-2715 GCA_043745985.1 Methylotenera sp. | reverse complement strand
TCGGCCTAAACAATCCTGAGCTTAAACTCAAACTCGTTAGAGATAAAAACAGTCAAGATAAAGATAATGTAGAAGAGTTCACCTTTGGTACACACAACCCTGTGACTGATGAACAGTACGTTGCTCACAGAAATGCGGTTTATTTGGTGTCTAATAATTATGCGGAAGCGGTCTCTACTCAGATTATTGAGTTGATTGATAAGTCACCACTAAAACCAACTGATAAAATAGCGGGTTTTGATTTTAGTCATCTAGAACAATGGTCGGATACAAGGTTGAATGTCGATTTAGCTGACGGAAAATGGAATGCTTCAATCGCTGCAGCTAAGCCACAGCAGAATGAGATGAACGAATGGTTAGATTTTTCATGGGTGCATAATCCAGCAAAATCCGTCGAAATGTATACACCAGATCGTAAAGTTACTTACCCATATGTGGTGATTAAGTTAGCTGATGGCAGCAAAGTGCATTTTGATAAAATTCAAGAGTCACCTGATTTGTTGCTAGCACGTCCAGACGAAGGTTTGATTTACAACTTCCCTGCGGATGCTGGATTCACTATGCTTAATCCGCCCATTAATATTCCAAGTAAATAAGAACTATGCCAGAATTACCAGAGGTAGAAACCACAAGGCGTGGGCTTTTGCCTCTTGTTGGCAAAGTAGTTAAATCTGTCACTATTCGCCATCCTACGCTACGTTGGCCTATTCCTCAGTCTCTGCTTCAATTACTACCTAATCAAACGCTGCGTGCTCTTACACGCCGTGCAAAGTACATTTTGTGTGAGTACGATACAGGTACTTTGTTGTTGCACCTTGGCATGTCTGGCCGTATTCAATTACTTGATACTCATTACCCGCCAGAAAAGCATGACCATTTCGATATTGAGTTTGCTGATGGCCACGTCTTGCGGTTGCGCGACCCGCGTCGTTTTGGCGCAGTATTATGGATAGACAACAAAGACAATAATCATACATTGTTGAACAGCCTAGGCCCAGAGCCGCTAGAAGAAGGCTTTAATGCTAAATATCTACACACAGCATTGAGCAATAAAACACTCGCCATTAAAAATGCGATTATGGATGGTCATATCGTGGTGGGAGTAGGTAATATATATGCTTCAGAATCGTTATTTCGAGCACGCATACATCCAGAAACGGCTGCCAATAAACTCACTTTGAAACAGTGTGGAAGATTGGTAGTAGAGATTAAAAGCACCTTGAATGATGCCTTGTCTGCAGGCGGCAGTAGTTTGCGAGATTTCTTTGGTGTGGATGGCAATATCGGCTATTTTCAGCAAGAGTACTTTGTTTACGGCCGCACGAACGAACCATGTAAAGTCTGCGCAAAACCGATTAAATGTATACGTTTAGGCCAGCGTTCTACTTTTTATTGTGATAAATGCCAGAAACGATAATTAGACTATTTTTAAATAGAATAGTTAATTTTTATCTATAAATAACGGTACATCAACAACCCTGTCACTTGCAATACCACCAACAGTCCAATGGCTAATGTTAATCTTTTTTGCCAGCGCGCCTGATTTTCTTGAGTTTTGATTAATGCGTCAATAGCCAGTCTTATAGGTGCATCTTGTTCGGCGCGGGTTTGTTGTGTCAAAAATTGATGCACCAAGCGCGGCATTTGTGGCAAGTTCTTTGCAATATAAGGCAGCTCTTTTTTCATGACTTTAACAATGCTGCGCCAACCAACTTGTTCGCTCATCCAGCGTTTTAAGAATGGTTTAGCCGTTTGCCATAAGTCAATATCGGGGTCTAAATCGCGGCCTAGTCCTTCAATATTCAGCAAGGTTTTTTGTAGCATGACTAGCTGTGGCTGAATAATCACACCGAATTTACGTGACATTTGAAATAGGCTTAACAGCGTGCGGCCAAATGAAATATCTTTAAGTGGTTTGTCGAATATAGGCTCACATATTGCACGTACGGCAGTTTCTAGCGCTTCTACATTAGTGTCTTTTGGTACCCAGCCAGACTCGATATGCGCCACAGCTACATCGCGATAATCACCATTGAAAAAAGCTAAGAAATTACGAGCTAGGTAGTATTTATCATTATCTGTCAGCGTGCCCATAATGCCGAAATCAAGCGCGATATAACGACCGTCATCAGCCACTTGAATATTGCCAGGGTGCATGTCAGCATGAAAAAACCCATCCCGAAATACTTGCGTGAAGAATATTTCTACACCGTCGTGCGCAAGCTTTGGAATGTCTATGCCTTTGGCGCGCAGCACATCGACTTTACTAATCGGTGTACCCACCATGCGTTCCATCACCATCACTTGCTGGCGGCACCAGTCCCAATACACATGTGGAACTAACAAGCGTTTATCTGGGAAGTTGCTGGCAAGTCGCGTGCAGTTGGCGGCTTCTAATGTTAAGTCTAATTCACTATGCGTATGCTCTGCAAATTCTGCGACGACTTCGCGCGGTTTTAAGCGCTTAATTTCTGAGGATATGCCTTGTGATAACCATGCGGCAGTATCTAAAAGCTCTAAATCATGATTAATGACTTTTGCAATGTCTGGGCGTAATACTTTTACGGCTACTGGTGTGCCGTCGAGTAAGTGAGCAAAATGCACTTGTGCGACCGATGCGCTGGCAATGGCTGTTTCTTCAAAACTTGAAAACACTTGATTAAGCTGTAAGTTAAACGCCTCATGTATGACTGCCTCAATTTGCGCAAATGCAAC
>JAYTRW010000510.1:0-8531 GCA_043745985.1 Methylotenera sp. | reverse complement strand
AATATTAGTAAATCATTGGCGCGGATGTATGAACGAGCTGAATAGAATTCTTAAGAGTGCGTTTAGAATGCCACCCCCCCATTAAGCTAAGCAGTGCAAGCGCGATAGCACGGGGATGCCAAGCACTGGTTCGCGGGAATGATAGAGGGGCTTAACAATAAATGATGGGTTAGCTAGCAAGTTTTTATGTCAGTTTAAAGCTGCCATTCAATTGGGGGCTGTCCATGTTCGCTCAAGTAGTTGTTAACTTTTGAGAATTGATGGTTGCCAAAGAATCCGCGGTGAGCAGATAAAGGTGAAGGGTGGGGCGATTTAAGTACCAAGTGTTTTTTTGGGTCTATTATTTCGCCTTTTTTCTGCGCATAGCTGCCCCATAACACGAACACCAATCCTTCTCGGTGTGTATTTAAAGCCGCAATTGCGGCGTCGGTAAACGTTTCCCAGCCGCGTTTTTGGTGTGATCCTGCATTCGCCATTTCAACTGTGAGTGTTGCGTTGAGCAGCAATACTCCTTGATTTGCCCATGGTGTAAGGTCACCTTTGTTACTCATTTTTACGCCTAAGTCTGCTTCAATTTCTTTAAAAATATTCTTCAGGGAAGGCGGTAAAGTCACGCCTGTGGGCACTGAAAAGCTTAAGCCGTGTGCTTGAGGCTGACCTTTATCTTGGCCATGGTACGGGTCTTGCCCAATAATGACCACTCGTACTTTGTCAAAAGGTGTGTAATTAAATGCATTAAAGATTAATGGGCTAGGTGGAAATATGATTTTCCCGTTCGCTTTTTCTTGTTTTAAAAAAGCGCGCAATGCTTGCATATAAGGTTTATCGAATTCCTCACCAATGACTGCTTGCCATGAAGCATGAAGTTGTCCAACTTTTTCTAGTGGCATGATTAACTACAGTGGTTGTTTGATTGATGCATTATAACGGTATCTAGATTGTTTGAGGATTGCATGCTGAGACATGTTAAAATGTAAGCTGAAGTTGGCTAGACAGTCGCCGCTCACGTAAGTGGGGGGAGGAAAGTCCGGGCTGCATAGAACGGGATGACGGCTAACGGCCGTACGTTGAAAGCTTAGTTCGCTAAGTATAAGGCGCGGAATAGGGCCACAGAGACGAGCGTATTTAGTTACGGTGAAACGCGGTAACCTCCATTCGCAGCAAGACCAAATAGGCTAGCGCTTTACTCTAGTAATTCTTGGGGTAATAAGGCGTGGTTCGCGCTGCTAGCGGGTAGGTTGCTTGAGCGTGCAAGTAATTGTACGCCTAGATGAATGACTGTCGTGCGTTGTAAAACGCAAACAGAACCCGGCTTATCGGCCAGCTTCAACTTCACTCTTTGGCATGTTAATAATTCGACTTGTCGAATATATTACACGGACAAGCCAAACACTGGCTTACGGCCTTTGTTTCAAATTCAGCTTATTTTTCTAAGGTAAATGATTAAAAGCTTCTACATTTTTTATCTTCTAAACCCTGCTAATTACAATTCAATCGCTTTCATCATTGTTCTTATAATCTACATTCACTTAATTTCGTATGTGCTTAATTTATAACGATATTATTTTTAGCATGAAAATGCGCTAAGTCATTGAGATATAAAGAGAAAATAGTAAAAAAGGGCTTGCATTGCCCTATTTTTTTATCTATAGTTCATCTTAGTGGGGGAAAGTGGGATTTTGTGGAGATTTCTGCTTGAACCTGTATCTAACTGAGGCTAAGGGCAGTTTAGATACTCCTCACTTTTTTCATTATTTTTTTTTACCATATTTTTATGGTAACCATTTTAGGTTAATTATTTAAACATGTTTCGCGGCGCGACATCATTAAGTTTGGATGCTAAAGGCAGATTAGCGGTGCCAACTAAGCACAGAGAGGCTTTGCAGCTTCAATGTGCTGGTGATTTGGTGTTGACCGCGCATCCGCATCGCTGCTTGTTACTGTATCCGCAACCTGCTTGGGAGCCCATTCAAGCCAAGATGATGGCGTTGTCGTCTTTCGACAAGCAATCAAGTGCACTGCAACGGTTGTTGGTCGGTTTTGCTGAAGATGTGTCTATGGATAGCGCGGGCCGCATGTTGGTGTCGCCAGTGTTGAGAGATTTTGCAGGCTTGGATAAAGAAGTGATGTTGGTTGGTCAGGGTAGTCACTTTGAGCTGTGGAACATGGAGGCTTGGCGTGCACAGCTTGCACAAGTGATGCAAGACGACAACTTCTCTATGCCATCAGAACTCGAGGGCTTCTCGCTGTGATTAAGGGCGTGAACAGCGCGCCCTCCAAAGCCTCACCGTCTTTAAAAGAAACGTCACCAAAAAAAGCGTCTACAAAAGGCGCTTTAAATTTAGAAAAGCCCCAAACAGAAGTGTCCGAATTAACCACGAACCCAAACTCCCATATCACAGTACTGCTTGAAGAAGCTGTGCAGGCGCTTGCTATTAAAGCGGATGGTGTATATGTGGACGGCACATTTGGTCGTGGCGGACATTCCAGAAAAATTTTAGAAAAACTTGGCGCAAGCGGCCGTTTGATTGCGTTTGACCGTGATTTGAAGGCGATTGAATCAAGTAAAGAAATTACAGATCCACGTTTTAGCATGGTGCATAGCCATTTTGCGGGTATGCGGGCGGAGTTGAACGAAATGGGCGTTTCAAAAGTAGACGGTATTTTGTTGGATTTGGGTATTTCGTCACCGCAAATCGATGATGCAAGCCGAGGCTTTAGTTTTAGGTACGATGCGCCGCTGGATATGCGCATGGATCAAAGTAGTGGGCAAACAGCGGCAGATTTTTTGGCCAATACAACGGAGCAGCATTTAGGGGAGGTTATAAAAAATTATGGTGAAGAACGGTTTGCTAAGCAGATTGCAAGGGCGATTATTACGGAGCGCAATGACGGGCGCGCCATCACCACTACAGGGCAGCTTGCCAAGGTCGTGGCAGGGGCAGTCACGCGGTTTGAGCCTGGGCAGAACCCCGCAACGCGTACATTTCAAGCTTTACGGATTTTCGTCAATCAAGAGCTTGAGGAGTTATCGCTAACTATGCCGCAATGTTTGGCATTGTTGGCGCCACAAGGTCGCTTAGCCGTGATTAGCTTTCATTCGCTCGAAGACCGTATTGTGAAGCAGTTCATACGTGATCAAGCGAATCGCGATGACTTGCCTGCTAACTTTCCGGTACGTGCGGCAGATTTGCCACAGCCAAAATTACAGGGTGTGGGAAAAACTATTAAGCCAAGCGTTAAAGAAGTTAAAGCGAACCCGCGCTCACGAAGCGCGGTGTTGCGGGTGGCTGAAAGAACTAACGTAGCATGACGCGTCTAAATCTCATTTTGTTTTTTGCGTTGATATTCTCAGCTTTAGGGCTAGTGAATTCACAGCACAAAGCGCGTAATTTATATATCGAGTTAGAGCGCGCAAGCCAGTCTGCAAAACAAACTGAGCAAGAATATGGTCAGTTGCAGCTTGAGCAGAGTACTTGGGCGATGCATTCACGCATTGAGCAAATTGCATCGCAGCAAATGCAAATGCAAGTGCCAGATGCTAAGCGTGTACAGGTGATTTCAACGGCAGATATGCAAGCAGCTGTAATGCAGTCAACTGAAGTACAGTCAACAGTAGTGCAGCCAGCAACGCAATCAACCCAATCAACCCAATCAACCCAATCAACCCAATCAACCCAGCCAAATGGGGTGATGCCATAATGGCTTTTCGCTCCATCAATCGATCATCCATCGCTGCGCCTATTGTGGTGAAGTTGCCTGCATGGCGCCGTCGTGTATTGCTGATTGCGGTATTGTTGGGGTTTGTGGCATTACTAGGGCGCGGCGTTTATTTACAAAGTATCCACAAAAAGTTTTTACAAGAAAAGGGTGATGCGCGCTATAGCCGCAACCTTGTGCTAACTTCTCAGCGCGGAAAAATAACGGACAGACATGGCGAGTTACTGGCTATCAGTACGCCAGTGGAATCTGTATGGGCAAGCCCACCAGATGTAGTGATTGATGCCGCACAAACCAAACAAATTGCAGTGTTGTTAAATTTAAAACTTGATGAAGTGAAGAGGAAGTTAGCCAATGATGAGCGTGAGTTTGTCTATTTAAAACGTCGTGTTTCCCCAGAGTTAGCAGCAAAAGTAATGAAGCTTGGTATTCCAGGTATTGAATTGCAGCGTGAATACAAGCGTTATTATCCAGCAGGCGATGTCACTGCCCATATGGTTGGCTTTACTGGCCCAGGTGATAGGGGCGCAGGTGATAAAGGGCTTGAGGGCTATGAGTTGGCCATGAATGCCCCACTATCTGGTGTGGATGGAAGTCGCCGCGTTATTAAAGATAGATCTGGGCATATTATTGAAGACTTGCAAGCTGTTAAAGTGCCACAAGATGGCCGTGATATTTCATTGGCGTTAGATCTTAGAATTCAATATATCGCGTATCGCGAATTAGTCAAAGCTGTAGAAGCGAATAAGGCGGCAGCAGGTGCGGCAATAGTGTTAGACGCTAAAACAGGTGAAGTGTTGGCGATGGCGAATGTGCCGACCTATAACCCGAACAATCCTGTGAATATTAAGGGCAAAACTCGTAATCGTGCGATTGTTGATACGTTTGAGCCGGGTTCTACATTGAAGCCGGTCACGGCGGCTGCGGCGCTTGAATCTGGCCAATATACGCCCGATACCAAAATTCAAACTTCACCAGGAAGCCTTAGTATCGGCCCTGCCACCATTCATGATTCACATCCGCAAGGAATACTAACGGTTGCGCAAGTGATACAAAAATCTTCTAACGTAGGTGCATCTAAAATCGCACTCACGTTAGATAAGCAATTTATGTGGAATGTTTACAACGAGCTTGGTTTGGGGCATGTGGAGGGCGTTGGCTTTCCTGGTGAGGCGACTGGCAGATTGCGTCCATATAAAACATGGCGTCCTATCGAGATGGCAACCATGTCTTTTGGTCATGGTATTAGCCTGACTTTGTTGCAACTGGCTAGACTATATACCGTGTTTGCTAATGAGGGTGAGTTACGCCCTGTGTCGCTACTTAAGATCAATGACATGCCAATTGGTCAACAGGTGTTTTCAGCAGCTACGGCCAATAGCGTTAAAGATATGCTGGAGTTGGTTGTGCAGCCTGGGGGTACAGCGGTTAAAGCGCAAGTGTTGGGCTATCGTGTAGGTGGCAAAACAGGTACAGCGCACAAACCAGGCGTGCATGGCTATGAAGAGAGTAAATACGTAGCCTCATTTGTAGGGTTGGCACCTGCCTCTAATCCGCGCTTTATTATTGCAGTGATGATAGATGAACCTAATAACGGCGCTTATTATGGAGGCACTGTTGCGGCGCCAGTATTTAGCACCATTATGGCGGATACCTTACGTTTGTTTGCCGTGCCACAAGATGCGCCAGATAATAATGTGGTGCTTGAAGGCGATGCTGAAGATGTTAAGGAGGGTATGTGAGTATTCTCTCCTCTTTAAATCAATCATTTACTTCTATCACTGCTGATAGCAGAAAAGTGCAAGTGGGTTCGTTATTTTTGGCTTATCCAGGAGCGCATCACGATGGTCGCCAATACATTGCTCAAGCGATACAAGCTGGAGCCGCAGCCGTGGTTTGGGAACAAGAAGGTTTTACTTGGAATGCTGTTTGGAATAATGCTGGGAATAATAATAGTCAAGTGAGCAATCTAGCTGTGCAAGATTTAAAAAAACAAGTAAGCGTTATTGCGGCAGAGTTCTATCAAAACCCATCAAGAAAATTAACCATGATAGGTGTAACTGGCACGAATGGTAAGACATCGGTGAGCCAGTGGGTTGGACAATGTTTGACATTGTTAGGTCAGAAAACAGCGGTGCTTGGTACGATAGGTAATGGCTTTTTAGGCGCTCAAGCTGAGACTGCTAACACCACGCCAGATGCGATATTGCTACAAGCGATGCTGGCTGACTACCTTAGCCAGCAAGCTGATGCAGTCGCTATGGAAGTTTCTTCGCACGGTTTAGATCAAGGGCGCGTGAATGGTGTGGCGTTCGATGTCGCTGTACTTACCAATTTGAGCCGTGACCATTTGGATTATCACGGAACCATGGAGGTGTATGCCGCGGCCAAGCAGAAACTGTTTGCTTGGGAAGGCTTAAGCACGGCAGTAGTCAATGCAGATGATGCATTTGGACAATCGTTAGCCAGCACGCTGAAAGTGCAAGCAAAGTCATATTTGACCTACGGCTTAACGATCGCAGATGTGCAAGGCAGTGAGTTAAAGTTGCATGATGTAGGTTTGACTATGCAGGTAAGTACACCGCAAGGCAATGCGCTTCTTAGCGCACCAGTGCTAGGTCGGTTTAACGCATATAACGTGTTGGCGGTGCTGGCAACATTATTAGCACTTAAAATAAATTTGCCTGATGCGTTAGTAGCCATCTCAAAAATCAAGCCTGTACTTGGGCGCATGCAGCAATTTGGTGGCGGAGAATTGCCTTTGGTGGTGATTGATTATGCGCACACGCCAGATGCCCTAGAGAAAGTATTAAGCACACTAAAAGAACAAATTGATTTAGCTGCAAAATCAGCCAAATTAATCTGTGTGTTTGGCTGCGGCGGTGATCGTGATGCAGGTAAGCGTCCGCTAATGGGTAACATCGCCAGCAAGCTTGCTGATCAAGTATTTGTGACTTCAGATAATCCACGCAGCGAAAATCCAGCAGCCATTATTGCTACCATTGTCAGTGAGATGAAGGCTGGCTATGTGATTGATAGTGACCGTGCAAATGCAATACGCGTGGCGATTTTGGGTGCAAATGTAGGTGATATTGTTCTAGTGGCTGGTAAGGGTCATGAAAACTATCAGGAAATTTCAGATGTTAAGCAGCCGTTTGATGATGCGCTGATTGCACAGGCTGCGCTAAAGCAGTATCAAGCCAAATTAAGAAATGGAGCTGCAATATGATGTTGCTATCCGAAGCTGCCAAAGCCACGCAAGCTACATTTTTGGGCGCAGATGTGACGTTCACCAGTGTGGGTACAGATAGCCGAAATGTGGCCAAAGGTCAGCTATTTGTCGCTTTGAAGGGTGATAACTTTGATGGGCATAGCTTTGCTGCGCAAGCGATTGCTCAGGGCGCAGCTGCTGTATTGATTTCAGATAAAAACCTTAATGTGCATCCTGCAATATTAGTCGATGACACTTGCCAATCGTTGGGCGAGTTAGCGGCATATTGGCGTAGCAAATTTGACATTCCACTTGCCGCGGTAACAGGTAGTAACGGTAAAACAACCGTAAAAGAAATGCTGGCATCAATTTTAAGAGCTGAATGCAAGCAGTCCGACGAAGTGCTAGCCACCGTAGGTAACTTAAATAACCATATTGGTTTGCCGCTTACCTTGCTTAAGTTGAATGCTCAACATCGTTATGCTGTGGCTGAAATGGGTATGAATCACACAGGTGAAATCAGCTATTTATCTAACATTGGCAAGCCAACCGTTGCGCTGATTAATAACGCAGGCAATGCGCATATAGGCGAACTTGGTTCATTTGAGGCAATTGCGCGAGCTAAGGGTGAAATATTTGACGGTTTGGCTGCAGATGGTACAGCGATGATTAATGCGGATGATGTGTTTGCACCGCTATGGCTGGGTTTAGCTGGTCAACGCAAAACCATGACATTTGGGCTTAAAAATAAAGCGGATGTCACTGCTCAATATCAATTGCATGCCAGTGCTAGCGATATTGAAATCACAACGCTAGTAGGCACGGTAAAGATAAGTTTACCAACGCCAGGTTTACACAATGTGATGAATGCGCTTGCGGCAACTGCTGCGGCGCTGGCGATGGGTGCGACACTTCAAGCGGTTGCAACAGGACTAGAGAGTTACGCTGGTGTCAAAGGCCGTTTACAACAAAAAGCAGGGCTAAACGGTGCTGTAGTCATTGATGATACCTATAACGCAAACCCGATGTCGATGAAGGTGGCGATTGATGTATTGATGGCGATGCCTGGTGAAAAAATATTGGTACTTGGTGATATGGGTGAGCTTGGCGATAACGCGGCAGAAATGCACGCAGAAATAGGTGCTTACGCAAAAGCAAGTGGTCTGAATGCCTTGTATCTATTGGGTGAAATGAGTACGGAGACGTCAAATGCTTTTGGTGAAAGTGCAAGACATTACTCAACACCTCAAGCATTAACGGCTGATTTGGTTAAGCAAATGAAACAAGGTGTGAATGTGTTGGTGAAAGGCTCGCGCTTTATGGCAATGGAGCGTGTGGTGAATGAAATCGTCATCAAAAATACAGATCTTAAAAATACAAGTACAAAAAATGGAGAGAGACACTAAATGTTACTTACGTTAGCACAATGGCTGTCGCACGATATTCGTGGATTTCATGTATTTAATTACATCACTTTGCGGGCTGTATTAGCCACGCTTACTGCTTTAGCCATTTCATTTATCGTTGGCCCAAGCATGATACGCAAACTAACTGAGTACAAAGTCGGTCAAGCGGTGCGTGATGATGGTCCGCAAACGCA
>JAYTRW010000509.1:0-8572 GCA_043745985.1 Methylotenera sp. | reverse complement strand
TATTGGTAGGGCGTGCGGGGATCGAACCCACGACAAACGGATTAAAAGTCCGCTGCTCTACCAGCTGAGCTAACGCCCCATTGTGAAACTAACTGCTTAATGGGTAATTCTGTGTTTCTGGTATTTTTTTCAGAGCTACTTTGTTATTAATAAAGCATCACTTACGAAAGGGCGCAATTATGCTAGAAACTTGATGGTTGGTCAATGCTAAATTAGCAATTTATTTAAACTTTTTATATTATTAATGCTGACCACGCCATAAACCCCGCCGAATATACGTTTAAAGCAAATATCTTTAGATATTTGCTTTAATTTTTAGCGCATACCAGGCATTTTTCCGCCCATCAAATTACCCATGTTTCGCATCATTTTAGCCATGCCGCCTTTTGCGAACATTTTCATCATCTTTTGTGTTTCTTCGAACTGTTTGAGCAAGCGGTTCACTTCTTGCACTTGCACGCCAGAGCCATCTGCAATGCGTTTCTTACGTGTTGCCTTAATCAGCTCTGGCTTGCGGCGCTCAAGCGCTGTCATGCTGTTAATAATGCCTTCAATGCGACGAATCGCTTTATCCGCATCATCTGGATTTATTTTGTTCGCCATACCAGCCATTTGCGCGGGCATTTTGTCCATCAGCGCGCCCATGCCACCCATTTTGCGCATTTGTGACATCTGCGCTTTATAGTCATCTAAATCAAAGTTTTTACCTGATTTAACTTTATCGGCGAGTTTTTGCGCTTCAGCCATGTCAACATTTTTATGTGCTTGCTCAATTAAGCTCAACACATCGCCCATGCCTAGTATGCGTGATGCCATACGCTCTGGGTGGAATGGCTCTAGCCCATCAACTTTTTCACTTACGCCAACGAATTTAATTGGTTTGCCAGTAATGTGACGTACAGATAATGCTGCACCGCCGCGTGAGTCACCATCCAACTTGGTGAGTATTACACCTGTCAGCGGTAAGGTTTCGCCAAAGGCTTTTGCAGTATTAACGGCATCTTGGCCTTGCATAGCGTCGACCACAAACAGCGTTTCAATCGGATTAAGTAATGTGTGCAGCGCTTTGATTTCCGCCATCATCGCTTCATCAATGCCTAAGCGACCTGCGGTATCGAAAATAATGACATCGTAATAACCACGCTTAGCGAAATCTAAAGCTGCTGCTGCAATATCCGCTGGCTTTTGAGTGGCATTGCTATCGAAGCAATCTACGTCTAATTGTTTAGCCAGCGTTTTAAGCTGCTCTATCGCAGCAGGACGATAGACATCAGCGCTAGCAAGCAGCACTTTTTTCTTTTGTTCTTTTAATAATTTTGCAAGCTTGGCTGAGGTGGTGGTTTTACCTGAACCTTGCAAACCAGCCATCAAAATAATGGCTGGGGCAACTACAGCAAGATTCAAGCCGACATTCGCCTTACCCATTAACACGGTAAGTTCGTCATGCACTACTTGAATCACTGCCTGACCTGGCGTTAGGCTTTGCAATACCTCTTGCCCCTTAGCGCGCACTTTAACTTGTGCAATAAACTCTTTCACAACGGGCAAGGCAACGTCTGCCTCAAGCAGCGCCATGCGTACCTCACGCATCGCGTCCGAAATATTTTCTTCTGTGAGCCTAGCTTGACCACGTAAAGTTTTGATGACGCCCTGTAGGCGGTCGGTTAGATTTTCTAGCATCGCGTTCTCTTACAAATGATTAGATACTTGATTTTACCTCAACCTATTATATTTACAGCATATTTGCGCCATAATCACGTTATGCAAAATTTAATTCCATATTTAGTCGTTTTTGTTATTTACGTCGCGGTAGCTGCAGATTTTTGGCGCGGTGCTAAGGCAACCGCCAATTCGCAATCTCTAAAGCTACATTCCGCCATGATAACGCTTGGGTTAATCATTCATGCATGGTTACTCTATCAAGTGATTTTTGAAAATCACTTCAATTTAGGCTTCTTTAATATGCTTTCAGCGATTGCTTGGTTGACGGTATTAATTTATTGGCTGGCTGATTTAAAGCATCAGCTGACTAGTTTGCAAGCTTTCGTTTTACCTCCAGCGGCAATTTTTGCAATTTTACCAGCCTCTAACGCGACAAATCATTTTATGTCACTGGCTGAATCACCATTATTTTTAGCCCATATCGCGATTGCATTGCTGGCTTATAGCTTATTTACATTCGCCACATTTCACGCTTTGCTCATGACAATCGCCGAACGTGCTTTGCATAATAAACCGACACTGATTAAATTACCGAGCTTTCCACCATTGATGGTGATGGAGACCTTGCTATTCAGAATTATTACGCTAGGTTTTGTTCTGCTGACAGTCACACTCATTAGCGGCATATTATTTTCAGAGCAGATTTTTGGCAAACCGATGCAATTTAATCACAAAACCGTATTCTCAATTGCCAGTTGGATAATCTATGGCGCACTTTTATACGGTCGTTTTCAATATGGCTGGCGTGGTTTAAAAGCCATACGCTGGACCTTAACTGGCTTTATGTTGCTAGTGCTGGCTTACGTTGGTAGTAAGTTCATACTTGAAGTAGTACTGGGTAGATAACAAACTAGCTAACAACTAGTCACGCAGGCTGATTGCAGGCCAAGCTTGTTCTTTTGCATACGAAGCTAATATTTCATCTGCATCTACGGCAACAGGATTGGTGACAAGCTGCATCAATGGTAAATCATTGTGCGAATCACTGTAAAAATAACTAACTCCGTAATCACTTAGCTTGGTAGCGCGCGCTTCTAACCACTGATTGAGGCGAATAACCTTACCCTCTTTGAAGGTTGGCACACCTGTGACGCCACCAGTATATTCACCATTGACCATTTCAGGGTCGCTGCCAAGTAAATGTTCAATGCCGTAGGCCGTGGCGATGGGTTTCGTGACAAAGCTATTGGTTGCGGTAATGATTACACACAAATCACCAGCGGCCTTATGCTCATCTACCAAGGCTTGCGCCTTTTTCGTCATCATTGGGCGAATCACTTTATCCATGTATTTCACATGCAGTTCATCTAAAAACTTTTTAGAATGCTCTGAAAGCGGCTTCAACTGAAACGCTAAAAATTCCGTAATATTCAAACAGCCAATTTTATAATCTTGATAAAACTGCTCGTTACGATCTTGGTGTGTTTTTGCATCAAGCAAACCTTCTCCAATTAAAAACAAGCTCCAGTTATAGTCGCTATCACCTGCAAGTAAAGTATTGTCTAAATCGAATAGTGCTAAATTTTGTTTCATGTTCAAGGTCTTTTTAATAAATCTCTGTCAATTAAATTTTTTAAGCTAAAGGCTGATTAAGTTACTTCGCTACTGTCCGATTTACCGCTTTCAGAAAGGACTAAGAATACGCCAACCAAAATAATCGCCAGTGCAATATATTCATTAGTGGTGACATGCTCGTTTGCAAACCAAATACCCGCAATGAACGCCACCACAGGGTTAACAAACGTATTGCTACTCGCCACTAGGGGACGCACGGTTTTAAGTAAATATTGATAAGCGCTGTAGGCAACGATAGAACCTAAGACCACCAAAAACAGCATTGCACCCCAAGACTTAGCACTAATATGTTGCGGCCAGCTTTCACCTTGAAATGCGCTCACACACAAAAGCACCACGCCACCAGCCAGCATTTGTGCGGCACTTGCCATTAAACCAGTTGGCATATCCATGCGCTTGCTCCATACCGAGCCAAACGACCAACTGGCCGCAGCAAATATTAACAACATTGCACTCGCCAACTCACCATGCAGGCTACCACCAACGTTTAGCAGCACAGTGCCCACTAAACCAATAGCGATACCTAGCCATTCTTTATGGGTGATTTTATGCCCCCAAATAGACGAGAAAACTGCCATCCAAATTGGCGCGGTAGCAATAGAAAGCGCAGCAACACTTGATGAAACGGTTTGTTGCACATAGCAAACAATACCATTGCCAAGTGCAGGCAGTAAAATACCAACCGCAGTCGCGCCTAGCCACTGCCGCTTGCTAGGGTTAGGTGCGCCCAAAATGCGCATCACAATATACAAAATCGAGCCTGCAATCGCAAAGCGCATACCCGCCATCAAAAATGGTGGGAAGCTTTCTATACCAAAGCGAATAGCAAGATATGTTGAGCCCCAGATGAAATAGGTGCAGAACAACGCTAAAACTATCAGCAGACCTTGATTTTTATTTTTCATTAAAGATGATATTCAAGATTGTATCTGAGTTGACTATGTATGTAGTCAACTCAGACAAAAAAGCTACTCCACAATACTGCTATGACTATACTTGCGGATGTGCGCGCTCAGACTTAGACTGAATTTTATTCAACGCATTCAAATATGCTTTTACCGATGCAACCACAATATCGGTATCCGCGCCCTGTCCATTCACGATACGACCACCTTTAGAAAGACGCACGGTCACTTCGCCCTGCGCATCGGTGCCACTGGTGATATTATTGACTGAATAAAGCTGCAACTCAGCACCACTGCTTACAATCGTTTCAATCGCTTTGAAAGCAGCATCTACAGGCCCACCACCATTGGCTTCAGCACGTGTTTCACTACCATTTTCTGAGATGGTAATAATGGCATGCGGCACTTCACCAGTAATGGATGACACCTGCAAATACACCAACTTGAAGCTTTCTGTTGCTTCTGAAACAAAGTCATCGCTCACTAAAGCGTGTAAATCTTCATCAAAAATCTCAGACTTTTTATCAGCTAAATCTTTGAATTTTGCAAACGCCACATTCAACAAATCATCTGTTTCTAACTCAATGCCAAGCTCTTTCAAACGCGTTCTAAATGCGTTACGGCCTGACAACTTACCCAAAGTTAATTTGTTAGCATTCCAGCCTACATCCTCTGCGCGCATGATTTCGTAAGTTTCGCGATGTTTCAGTACGCCATCTTGATGAATACCAGACTCATGTGCAAAGGCATTTGCACCAACAATCGCCTTGTTTGGCTGTACTGGATAACCCGTAATCGTAGACACTAATTTACTAGTTGTGACGATTTGCGTGGCATCGATACTTGTAGCTAAGTTAAAAATATCGTTGCGAGTTTTAATCGCCATCACAATTTCTTCTAAGCTGGCGTTACCTGCACGCTCACCCAAGCCGTTAATTGTACACTCCACTTGGCGCGCACCGTTCATTACCGCGGCCAATGAATTAGCTACCGCCATACCCAAGTCGTTATGACAGTGCGTAGACCACACCACTTTATCGCTATTTTTCACGCGTTGAATAAGTGTCGCCATACGCTCGCCCCACGGTGCGGGAATTGAATAGCCGACGGTGTCTGGTACGTTGATAGTTGTTGCGCCAGCTTCAATGACTGCATCAAACACGCGGACTAAGAAGTCTATATCGGAGCGCACTGCGTCCTCGGCTGAAAACTCCACATCTTTGGTGTATTCCAACGCCCATTTAACGGCTTGCACTGCACGCTCGACCACTTGGTCTTCAGTCATGCGCAATTTGTTTTCCATGTGAATTTTGCTGGTAGCAATAAACGTATGAATCCGACCGCTAGCGGCATGTTTAATCGCCTCGCCTGCACGTCGTACATCGTTTTCACTCGCACGAGCCAATGAACAAACCGTTGAGTTTTTAATGATTTTGGCGATTTCAGAAATTGATTCAAAATCACCTGGACTTGCAGCAGCAAAGCCTGCCTCAATCACGTTAACACCCAATTTTTCAAGTTGACGCGCAATACGGATTTTTTCTTCTTTGGTCATCGCTGCGCCGGGGCTTTGTTCTCCATCGCGCAAAGTGGTGTCAAAAATAATAATTTGATCTTGTTTAGCTGCTTGATTCGTCGCTGTATTCATAGTCATTACCTATCTTTTATTCTGTTTAATTTTAGCGCTATCACACTCAAATACATTGAGCACAAATAATAGCATTTCGCTGCGATTATTACGCAACGGCATTTAATACAATGGGGTGTGGGGTGTAGTTTGCGCGCTAGCGCAGGTTGTTGCTATGGAGCGCAGCAGTACGTAACGCAAAAAGTTTGCGTAATAACAATGCGCTAGCCATAACGCTAGCTGCATAAATAACTGATGAAATATGTGAAATAAACATAGTGATAGAAATATAATATTTTTTACAAAGTTGCGCAAGTGTTTAATTTGACGGACTCAATATCTAATCACAAGAGTCGTCAAGTTAACGATTTACTCAGGTTTAACTTTCTCGAATTTTTCCTGTATCCACATGATGTAACCTGACAGCGCATAAGATGCCATCACGAACAGCAATACTTCTGGCGGGCTGTATGAAATCAGCACAATCACCAACATAATGGCCAAAATCACAAAAAATGGCACGCTTTCTTTTAGGTTAATGTCTTTGCCGCTGTAGTAGCGCAAATCACTCACCATAGAAAGGCCAGCGAATATAGTGAGACCCCAAGCCATCCATTTCCATTGTAATACACCGAAAAATACATCACGGCCACTCACACCGTACTCGTAAGAAACCCATACAAAACCAGCCAACAACGCAGCTGCGGCTGGGCTAGGCAAGCCTTGGAAGTAGCGTTTATCCTGATGCTCATCGTCTAATTTTGTGTTGAATCTGGCCAAACGCAGTGCAGCGCACGCACAATAAGTAAAAGCCGCAAGCCATCCCAATTTACCAAGCGGCTTTAACGCCCATATATATAGAATGAGTGCAGGTGCAACGCCAAAAGACACCATATCTGAAAGGCTATCGTATTCTGCACCAAAGGCGCTTTGAGTATTAGTCATGCGCGCAACACGCCCATCTAGACCATCTAACACCATCGCCACAAATACCGCAATGGCGGCAAGCTCAAAATTACCATTCATAGCCTGCACAATGGCAAAAAAACCTGAAAATAATGCTGCTGAAGTAAATAAGTTTGGCAACAAATAAATGCCGCGTTGGCGCAAAGTGGCGCTATCGGTCTCTCTACGTTTCACTTTTTCGTCAGATTTAATCTTATCGTTAGGTTCAGTCATGCTTGAAAATATTCAATAATTAAGTTGAGCTAGTATATCAAACACTTGCTGTAGCAAACAATTTACTTAAGTGACTCAAGGCGTAAAGTAATATCGCACTAAGTGAAAGAAAACTGGCGAAGCAAAACTGACCGAATCCATTCTATCCAGCATGCCGCCGTGACCTTCTATCATATTGTCCCAATCTTTAGCGCCTAAACTACGCTTAATGGCGGACATTACCAAGCCTCCCAAAAAGCCCATCGTTACGATAACCGTAGTCATGCCTGCGCTTTGTAGCGGTGTGAATGGCGTAATCCACCATAAACCAGCACCAACTAAAATTGTCGACAAGCCGCCACCAATCAGTCCTTCCAGTGTTTTATTGGGACTGACGATAGGGGCAACTTTAGTTCTGTCAAACAAGTTTCCAAATACATGTTGCAGCACATCACTCAATTGAACAATTAGTAAAAAGTAAAACAGCAACAAGGTATTTTGACCTTCAAAATTTATAATCGGCAGTAGAAGCAACGCCGGCGCATGACTAATGCAGTAAATAGCAATCATCACGCCCCATTGAATTTTGGCTGCGCGCTCTAGAAAATGCTCGGTATCCTGTGCGAGCACTGAAATTGATGGCATTAATAAAAAAGCATAAACTGGTATAAGCACGCTAAACAAGCCGTACCAATCGGTGTAAATTAAATAATAATGTAAAGGTATCAGCAGAAAAAAGGCTAATGATAAGGTGCGATGGTCGCCTGCGCGCGTTGGTGTAAGCGTCATAAATTCACGTAATGCGAAATATGAAATAAAACCAAATAGAATAATGGTGCCCAGCTTGCTTGCCAAAAAGGCAATGACGAGAATGGCAACCATCACCCACCAAGCATTCACTCTGGAAATTAGATTATTAATGAGCTGCAATGACTTTTCTGATGGATTATTTTTGGCTAATAACCGACGTTTTAACGCCCAACCAGTAATAGAAGCAATCATCAATAATGCAGCTACCGCGCCTATCAGCCAATAAAACTTATGTGTTGGATCTAGCGTTTCAAGCGTCTTAGCAAACTGAGTTAGCATATCTTTACTTTCATTAAATCAAACGCAAAATCGCAGCACGGGCGCGCGTTAGAAATGCTTTTTTATGCTCATCAGCTTGCCATGAAAGTGTGGCGCCGAAACGCACCGTACAAATTAACGGCACAGGCAAATAACTGCCCTTAGGCATGCTGCGATGTAATGTGTCGAAATAAACTGGGATGAGTTTCACCTGAGGGAAGCTTCCGTCAAATGATACAAACCGCCTTTAAAACCGCTAGGTTCAGCCTGCGCTTTACGCGTACCTTCGGGAAAAATAATCAATGAATCACCCGCTGCAAGCGCCGTTAATAAAGGCGCTAATGGATCACTATGCCGCAAAACCTCCCGCTCGATTAATACCGCATTCAGCACTTTTGATGTAATAAATCGCTTAACCCTGCCGCGTCCCCAGTAATCAATGGCGGCTACAGGTCTAGTTTTTGCGCGAATATCTGCAGGTAGCGCAACCCACAAAGCTAACGTATCTAAATGACTA